>JALQTV010000323.1 GCA_023268675.1 Saprospiraceae bacterium
CTCAGGGAAACATGCTGGTCAGCTGGTCCGGAGAAGACTATTTTGGCGACACGCCCGACGACCGCCTGCTCTATTCCTACCGCCTCAACGGTGGCTCCTGGTCGCCATTTACCGCTGAAACGCACCATTCGTTTATGAACCTCAGCAGTGGGCAATACACCCTGGAGGTGCGGGCGCGCGACCTGGATTTCAATGTAGATCCCACTCCGGTAATGATCCGCTTTGTGGTACACCCTCCTGTGTGGCAACAATCCTGGTTTATTGGCCTGATGATCGTTTTCCTTGTCACGATAGGCATCTTCGAGTACCGCATCATCACCAAAAAACAAAAGCTCGAAAAACTTAACGAATCCCTCAATCGGATCAACGGAGAGTTACAACAGCGAAACAATCAGGTCCTGGAACAGCAGCAACAGATTTTAAGTCAGAAACAAGCCCTGGAATCCAGCAATGAAAACCTGGAGCATCAAAATCTAGAGATCCAGCTGCAACGGGACCAACTTAGGGAAATGATCACCCGCGTGGAAGAACTTTCACAAACCAAGATTAATTTTTTCACCAATATTTCCCATGAACTGCGCACTCCCCTAACGCTTATTCTGGGTCCGGCTGAACAATTGCGACAGGCTGAGTCCCTGTCCGGCAACGCCGAAAACAAAAGACTGTTGGACATCATCGAAAAGAATGCCTCCCGCCTGTTGGTTTTGATCAATCAGCTCCTGGAAATGCGGCGCATAGAGGAAAATACACTAGAGCTCAACACCGGCAAGGGCAATCTCGCACAGTTTCTCGCAGAATTGACCCGTTTGTTTGACCAATTGGCAAGGGAAAAGCACATTCATTTGAGTTTTGACAACCAATGCCCCAATGCACTGGCAGCTTTTGATGCCGACAAGGTCGAAAAAATTGTCGCCAATTTGTTGTCCAATGCTTTCAAACACACTCCTGAGGGAGGCTGCATAAGGGTCAGGCTGGAAGACCACCAGTGCCCTCGAACCAACACCCGGCTGTTTAAAATAACCGTAGCAGATACCGGGCAGGGCATAGCCCCCAAAAAACTGGAGCGCATCTTCGAGCGGTATTTTAGTGCAGACCAGCAACAACACAGTTCCGGTATAGGCCTTTCCTACATCAAGGACCTGGTCACCCTCCACAAGGGGCAGATTGAAGTACACAGTGAAGAAGGCAAGGGCACTACTTTTACCACCTTTCTACCTACCGGATTGGAAGCAGGCGAAACTTGCATAGATTTGCCACTCACCCACCGCATTTCAGGCTGGGATGCCCAGCGTTTGAGTTTGCCCGAGGGCAACCAGGTCATCGGGCAGGCTGAAATTGACGATGAAACTACTCCCCGACTGCTCATTGTCGAAGACAACCCGGACATGCTGGATTTCCTTTCCGGTCTGCTAGGCAAAAAATACCGCATCCTCAGAGCCATCAACGGTCGCGAGGGATTGCAAATCGCCCGGAACCACCAGGTAGATCTGATTGTAAGCGACATCATGATGCCGGAGATGGATGGACTAGAGTTTTGCCGCCACATCAAGGAGGACCTCAATTCCAGCCACATCCCGGTAGTGCTCCTCACTGCCAAGGGCATGGAAGAACACCTGATGGATGGTTTTGAGACCGGAGCAGACGATTACATTGTCAAGCCCTTCAATCCTCAGTTGTTGGAAATACGCATTGACAACCTCCTCAGTCAACGCCGCCAACTGTGGGACAAGTTCAACCGCGAGTTTGCCCTGACCCCCAAAGAAGTCAAATTAACCTCTCCGGACGAAGAACTGCTCAACCGCATCGTGGAGATCATGGAAGAACACATCATGGACTCCGAGTTCAATGTCAACAAAATGTGCGAAATGGTCAACCTGAGTCACATGCACTTTATCCGCAAGGTTAAGCAGCTGACCGGCAAAAAGCCGATAGAGTTACTCAAAACCTATCGACTCAAACGCGCCCGCGATTTGTTGAAACAAAACAAAGCCAATATATCCGAAGTAGCCTACATGGTGGGTTACGACCTGCCCAATTCCTTTAGCCGTGCCTTCAAGAAAATCTACGGGCTGTCCCCTACGGAATATGTGGAAAGTCTGAGGTCGGACTGCGAAAAAGAGACTTTGTTGCCTGACAGTCACAGCGGAGCCGGATTATAAAAAGGTCAACGGTTGAGGGAGCACTGGTTTGTGTCTTTGATTTCGCCGTAGTAAGTTTCTCTGTATTTGTGCAGGGTTTGCACCGGAATGATGCCGAAAAGGAGTTTTCGGATCGTGGTTACCCTGCATTGCAGGCAACCCATGGTGGATGAGAATCTGGTTTCACTCCTGGTAGTCCTTTGGACTTGTAAAATCTTCATAATGTATTTTGTGTGACAAAAAAAGTAAAAGCTAGCTTCTTGTAAAAATCAACAATACAATGCCTCTTTCACATTAATACAAATGCAAATATAAGGGATTGATCCTGGAAATGCCCGAAGTGGAGCCAAGGCTATTCCGCCGGCAACTCCGGTGCATTGTAAAGTTCTATGGTAGAAATGGTAATGGGGGCTTTCGCCTTGAGTTCCACTTTGACCCCATCGGTTGTCTGCGCAGGCAGGCGCAAAATGCGTTTGTTGCCTATGGTAGTTCCCTCAGCAATGGCCTTCCATGCTCCTTCTTCCCGTACAGAAAGGGTAAAGCTGGTTACCCGTTGTCCGAGCGGAAGGTACTCGCGGATCAGGAAGCGGTTGAAAGAAGTGCCCTCCGGGAGCTCTATTTCCAAACTGGCTTCGGTGATGCCGTCTCCCGTGGCCCAGTACGTTTCCGGGTTTCCATCGAGGGTCAAGTGAGCTCCGTATTGCTGTGATCCCTCCCGGGAATGGGTCCCACTTATTTTTTGGCCTAAGGCCAGATCCTTCTCAAAATCGGCGCTGATAGCAGCTTTAAGTTTCATGAGTTGGGCCACATCCTTTTCGTGAACCAGCCCCCGCCTGTCCACCGGAAGGTTGATCAGCAGGTTGGCATTGCGGCCAATGGAGTGGTAATAAATGTCTGTAAGTTGTTTCAAGGACTTCACCTCCTCGTCTTCTTCCGGGTGGTAGTACCAGCCCGGGCGGATAGACACATCGCACTCTGCCGGCACCCAGTGCGTACCATCCTCGTGACCGGAGCGAAGTTCCAGATAATTGGGTGTACCCGGATAAAATTCATCCCGCCGCAACATGGACCAGTTAGTCTCATTGGCCCAACCCTCTTCG
>JALQTV010000324.1 GCA_023268675.1 Saprospiraceae bacterium
ACCAGACCTTGTATGAATGCCTGGTTAAAGTAGCCCAACTCACGGCTCCTATCGCGCCTTTCTTCCCGGAATGGCTGTTCAATAACCTGAATGCCGTGACCGGGAAGGATGACAAAAACTCCCTGCACCTGCTCGACTTTCCAACTGTCAACGAAGCAGCTATCGATACAATGCTGGAAGAACGCATGGACTATGCTCAACGCATCTCGTCCCTGGTGTTCTCCTTGAGGAAAAACGAAGGCCTCAACGTGAGAAAATCTTACTTCCAGTACTCAATGAGGCGTTCATGGAACAGATCGACCGGGTAAAGGACCAAATTCTTTCTGAAGTAAACATCAAGGAAATAGAGTACCTGACCGATACCACCGGCATCCTGAAAAAGCGGATCAAACCGAATTTCAAAACGCTGGGTAAGCGACTGGGCAAGCACATGAAAGCTGCCAGCCAGCTGATCGGTGAACTAAACCAGGAAGACATTGCCTCTATCGAAAAATCAAATGCCTATACCCTCAACGTAGAAGGTACTTCCTACGAACTCACACTGGAAGATTTTGAAATCGCTACCGAAGACATTCCGGGATGGCTGGTCGCCAATGATGGCCCGCTGACAGTTGCGTTGGACGTGACCGTCACCGATAGCCTGAAAGCGGAGGGGATGGCCCGTGAACTCGTCAACCGCATCCAGAATATGCGAAAAGACAAGGACTTCAACCTCACCGATCACATCAGCATAACGCTTGAGCTACACCCTGCCATAGAACCTGCCATCAACGAATTCGGTGACATCATCCGCAATGAAACCCTCGCCGACAAATTGGAGCTGGTAGCCGGTTTTGACAAGGGCGATGTGATAGACTTGCCGGAAGCCGGCGAAATCAAAGTCGCCATCGAAGTGATCTAACCCTGCAGCAAATGCTTTTCCGGTCTTATCCGCACCAAAAGGGCCGGAAAAGCGTTATTCCCAAAAATGCTGTACCCATGTGGAATACCCGCCTGGCAGTGCTCGTGCTGCTGATTGCTCCTTTTTTTGCCGAAGGCCAAACCTATACCACCCTGAACAATGCTTCTAAAAAGCTACAAAAACTTTATGCCAGGGCTCAGGAATTCAATACATTACGGGATGTCGCTTCCGCAGAAAAAGAACTCTTTGAGATCATCAATATAGACCCGACCTTCGTCGATGCTTATATACTTCTGGGCAATATCCGCTACAATCGCAATGATCTGGCAGCAGCTGAGGAGTCCTATCAAAAAGCACTCAACACAGCGCCTGATTATCAAATTCGGCTCTGGTACCAAGTTGGCCTTGTTCAACTCAAACAGGGAAAATACGATCAGGCACAACAAAATTTGAGTTATTACCTCAGCCTTGGGGACAACAATCCCGGTTTGCAACAACGCGCAGAACAACACCTGGCAAATGCCATTTTCGGGAAAACAGCCATGGAAAATCCGGTGCCCTTCGATCCAATGCCACTCAGCAAACACATCAACACCCCTGCTCCTGAATACTGCCCCGTCATCAGCGCAGATGGCAGCTATCTCATCTTCAACCGAGTTGTCAATGGACAGGAAGATTTTTATATCAGCAGAAAAGAAAACGACCAGTGGCAACCCGCAAAATCCTTACAGGCATTGAATTCTCCCGACAATGAAGGAGCTTCTTCCTTTTCTGCCGATGGGAGGTTCATGGTTTTTACTGCCTGTAATCGCCGCGACGGACTGGGCAGATGCGACCTCTATTTTTCAAGGGTCAAAAATGAACAATGGCAAACACCTGCCAATATAGGTCCTCCAATCAATTCCAGGTACTGGGACGCTCAACCTTCTTTGTCAGCAGACGGCAAAACCCTCATTTTTTCTTCCGATAGACCCGGTGGGCAGGGCAACAGAGATCTTTGGATGAGCACCCTCTCTGAGGGCGGTCAATGGTCTGTTCCGCAAAACCTGGGAGAAAACGTCAACTCCCCACGCGATGAGCAATCTCCTTTCTTTCATGCAGATGGCAAAACCCTGTATTTTATGTCTGATGGATGGACAGGCATGGGTGGCTTTGACTTGTTTTTTTGCCGAAGGCAGGAAGACGGCACCTGGTCCGAACCCCAAAATCTGGGATACCCGATTAATACCACCGGAAATGAAGGCGCACTAGTCGTCAGTCTTGACGGAACCAGAGCCTGGTTTGATTCCGACTACCGCTCGGCCAAACCGGGTCAGGGCGTAGATCCACGACTGAAAGGAGATGCCGATATTTATACCTTTGAACTTTATCCTGAAGCCAGACCGGTGCCCGTCACCTACCTCAAAGCCATCGTAAGTGATGCCCGCAGTGGCGAAGCCCTACAGGCTCATGCCGAGCTTATCCAGCTTCCCGAAGGGCAAACCTTCAGCACAAGTCTTACTTCAGAGCGGGGAGAACTTTTGCTTTGCCTGCCTATGGGGCAAAGTTATGCCCTCAATATTTCCTGCGAGGGCTTTGCTTTTCATTCCGAAAACTTCGAACTGACTGATTCCCGAAACGCTACTGACCCCTCGTTGATGGAAATAGCCCTTCAGCCTTTGGAGAGCATTGCAGCAGGTGATACTTCTGCTCCGATTGTCCTGAAAAACATCTTTTTTGCCAGCGGCTCATCCACCCTGCTCGAGCCTTCTTTTGCAGAACTGAAGCGCCTGATCAAGCTGCTGAACGAAAATCCCCGCATTCACATACAAATACAAGGACATACAGACAATGTAGGCAGTGAAACCGACAACCTGAACCTGTCTGAAGCACGTGCCAAAGCCGTTTATCAATACTTAGCCGATAAGGGAATAGCAACAGAAAGGCTCAGCTATATCGGTTTTGGCGAAAGCCGACCCATAGACAGCAACGAAACAACAGCCGGGCGAAAGAATAATCGCCGGACAGCCTTTGTAGTGCGGTATTAAAGGCACTTAATTTTGGCGATCCAATGCAAACAAAAGCAAAATTTCCAGAGGAATATAATCCAGCGCCCGAACATGCGTCGCTTCCGGAATAACAGGAGGAGCGACGCCGGCCTCATAAGCCTCCTTCCATCGAAGTGCACATAGGCACCAGCGATCACCCGGTTTCAAACCCGGAAAGTTATAGGCCGGTAAAGGAGTCGATAAGTCATTGCCCCTGGACCTTGTAAAATCAAGAAAAGCCGCAGTCATCCGCGCACAAACCACATGCCTGCCTGCATCATCGGATCGGGTGCGAC
>JALQTV010000325.1 GCA_023268675.1 Saprospiraceae bacterium
CCACCGATTTGTCCGTCAAAAAGGAAACCCAGGCTCACATTGCCAAAAGTGAAGGTATTGTACATCCCCAGGCGAAGATCCGGCTGATAAGAACCCGCAGAGACTTTGTCGTTGGTCAAAAGGGGCAAGCCATTTTGGTGGATGATGTTACCCTGGTCATCGCGTTGGAAGCCCAATCCCCATATTTGTCCCAGAGGCTCTCCCTTGATGGCTACATATTCCATGTTGGCAGAACCTTCATCGCCGGGATAAACATCTGCTATGATGGGATAACTCCCCTCTACCCCTTCGGGTAGTTCTTCAACGATAGCGCGGTTGTGCCCCAGATTGAAATTGATGTCCCAGGTAAATCCGCTTTTTTTGATTGGTTGAGCATACAAACTCAACTCAAAACCTTTGTTGCTGATCGCACCGCCGTTGGCCAGGCGCGTTTGCTTTCCACTGGTCAATGCCACAGGGAGGAAAATGATCTGGTCTTCGCTGAGCATGTTGTAATAGGTGGCATCCAATCCCAGTCGGTTGTCTGCAAAGCGAACATCCAGTCCGAGTTCCCATGAACTGGTGCGCTCCGGCCTCAAATCAGGATTGGCTGCAAAAGCACTGGTGCTGAAAGCGGGCGAGGAACCAAACAAGGGTTCCGGTTCGTAGAAGTTGGTCAACAAATAGGGATCCGTATCGCTCCCTACCTGAGCATAGTTGGCTCTCAATTTCAAGAACGAAAGCATGGCATCTGCAGGCAGATTCATGCGCTCAGATAAGACCGCACTCAAAGAAAAAGAAGGATAGAAATAAGAATTGTTGGCCGTAGGCAAAGTACTGGACCAGTCATTTCGACCACTGATATCCAAATAAAGGAAATTTTTGTAAGCCAGACTCGCCAGACCGAAGACAGAATTGATGCCCTTTTCTGCTCTGGGGTTTTCCACCAATACGTCAGACCGGTTGTTGGTCAGGGTAAATACCCCCGGCTGCAACAACTGCGGGTTATTGGCCGACAAAATATTACTTTGCTGGCGCATCAGGTTACCCCCTGCCTTCAGGTCGAGTACCAAGGCACTCTCGCGTGTCGTATTGAAGGACAACAGCAATTCTGTGTTGGTTTCCAGGAAAGAGAGTTCGTCTTCGCGGTAAGACCCGAAAAGCACCCCTTTGGTGGACGTGGCACGTCTGAATTGTCGCTGTTCGTCTTTGGTATCCGCACCAAATCGCAAGCGCATGTTAAACTGATCGGTAAAGTTCCAGGTAAGGGCTGCATTGCCCACAATTCTGTTTTCCTGGAAGGCATTGGTATTTTCATTGACGATGAGCCAGGGATTGTTTACCCAAAGTTCTTCGACATAATTCTGTTGTACATTTTCAAGCCCCGGTTTCCAATAATCTTTCAACGATTCTACCGGCACCTGGCGTGGATACCAAAGCCAACCGTACATGATGGAACTGCTTTCGTCATAACCTGCATTCGGCACATTGGAAGAACCGCTTCGGATGTACATGGCGTTGAGGCGCAAATCCAGTTTGTCCTCAAACAAGCGATTGCCCAGGCTCATCGTAAAAGTGTTCCTCTTCAGATCTGTATTCGGTACAATGCCCCGGCGAGCCAGGTTGGTATAGGAAAATCTGAAATCACTGGTTTCTGTACTATTGGTCAGTGCGATATTATTGATGCTCGTCAAGCCCGTCTGGAAAAAGTCCCGAACATTGTTTTCTGCCGAAGTAAGAGGGACAGGCGCACCATCTGAATCAAATTGCTTTACTGCCTGGCCATTCAATACAGGTCCCCAATTTTCGCCGAAGGCGTCATAATACTTACCTCCGTCGGCACCCGCAGTATAGGTCGTACCGCCATTGTAGCTGTAAAAACCATAACCTCCGAAACCGTATTCATCCTGGAAATCAGGCAATTTCAGGATGGACTCAGCTGTCGTACTGGAATTGATGCTAACGCCCCATCCCTTGCTGCCCTTACCGGTTTTGGTAGTGATGAGGATTACCCCGTTGGAAGCTCTCGAGCCGTAAAGGGCCGCAGCGGCAGCTCCTTTCAATACCGAGATCGAAGCAATATCATCCGGATTGATGATTTGGGCTGAGTTACCAAAGTCAATGGTCGTAGAACCGTTTAGTCCGTCACCGGGGCTAAACAAACCATTGGTAATCGGCATTCCATTGACTACAAACAAAGCCTGGCTGTTGCCGGTCAACGATGTCTGACCACGTATTGTCACGTTGGAAGAAGCTGTCGGGCCGGAGGATCCGGAAGTGACATAGACGCCGGCTACTTTACCGGAAAGTGCCTCCGTTACGTTGACAGGTTTTACATTGGATATGCTCGACCCACCAATCTCCTGAACGGCATAACCAAGTGCCTTTTCGCTTCTCTCTACACCCAGTGCCGTCACCAGTACTTCATCAAGTTCTACTGACTCTTTCAGCACGATGTTGAAATCTGTGGCACTTTGGATATCAAGTTCCAGCGTAGCGAAACCTATGTAGGATACGATCAGCACCCTGGCTTCTTCGGAAATTGTCAGAGAAAAGTTTCCATCGAAATCAGTTGTGGTACCATTGAGCGTACCTTTGACCATTACATTGGCACCAAACAGCCCTATGCCGTCTTCGTCGGTTACTGTACCCTCAATTACCTGGGCATTTAGCGCATAAAAGAATGAATTAGATAGAATTAGAAGCAAAACGAGTTTGATCCCTCTCCAGGGGAACTTGTTGAAAATCATAGATTGTTTTATTTGTTACACAATGCTTTCGCTGCAAAAGTAACAAATAAAAATTAGTTCGCATAGAAACTAAATTACACTCTACTCAACTAACTCTATACTTCTGTCATCAATCACCGTTTCCCCTGTAACAATTGGCGCCGCATCCAAATCACTGATATCCAAAAATTTAATAATCAATTCGAAAGCACTTTCCAGCTGTTCCAACTTGCTGTCAGGAAGATTTTGCAAATTGCGGGTAATCTGTTCGTGAAGGGGCTCCGGAGTACTTTTTAACAGGTTTAGTCCTTTGGCGGTAAGCACCAGGGGTGTTGCGCGCTTGTCATCTGAGCTGGGAAGCTTGGCAATCAGTCCTTTCTTTTCCAATCGGGTAAGGATCCCGGTAACGGTACTGGGGTTGAGTTGCAGGTAGTCTTTGACTTCCTTGTGAAGAGCAATGTAATTTTTTTGTTTGCTTAGAAAATTTAG
>JALQTV010000326.1 GCA_023268675.1 Saprospiraceae bacterium
ATGTGGATTACAGCCACGGGATAAGATTGGTGTGGCGTCAAGTCAAAATTTTGTTACCTGAAAAAAACAGGTGGTTATGGATGGATTATGAGGCTGTATTGTCCAATCCTCGTTTGCGGGGTTTATTGTGTGATGAGGTGGATTGTAGTTTTACACGGTATTAAGTGGTATATTTTTCGTTTCACAGGTACTTCAACAATGCTCTTAAGCTGTCAAGATTGTGTGCTGCCAGTAACACATCTACATAGGGCATAGCAATTTCCATGGCACGCACGCTGGGCTGGTAATCTTTGTTTCCGGCTAAGGGGTTTAACCAAATAACCTTTGACGATTTTTTGTGTAGGGTCAACATGCTATGTTCCAGTTCGTCTATTCCACCAGTATCCCAGCCATCACTCATAATCAGCACTATCGTCCGTTGATTGAGCATTTTATCCCCATATTCTCTGCAAAACTGATCGAGTGATTCACCTATTCGGGTACCGCCAAACCAGTCTGGAACCTGGTCCTGGAGCTCCCCCAAGGCTTTTTCAAAACTTGTGGATTGCATGGCTGCTGTAATGCGCGTAAGTCGGGTTCCGAAAACGAAAGTTTCCATGCGCTGAAAAACGGATTGGAGTCCAAACATGAAATGGATTAGGAAACGGCTGTAAAGTTCCATGGATCTGCTTACATCACAAAGTAAGACCAGTCTGACCCTGTTTTTTTGAGGTTGTTTGTAGGCCAACTGAATGATTTCCCCACCACGTCTAAGATTTTTCCTTAGTATTTTCCTTAGATCAAGTTTTTGATGTTGCGTACCTGAGGTGTAACGTCTGGATAAATCCCGGGACAGTTTTTTGCTCAGTTTTCGCAAAAAATCAAGCAATTCAGGGATTTGTTCGTCTTTAAATGCGGAGAAGTCTGTTTGCAGGAGCATTTCAGTTTCGCTGTAGGTTGCGATTTCCAATTCTTCTTTTTCTTCTTTTCCATCTTCTTTTTTACCGGTATTTCCCTGAAGCCAGTCTTTTAAGGCATGGAAAGCTTTTTCAGTGGATGCAGGTCTGGTCGTTTTTTCTTCGACATTTTTAATTTTCGAATCCAAAGCTTTGTCCAATTCTCTCCAGTACTTGGAGTATAATTCATCAAAGATTAGGTGTTGGCGATGGTTTTTAACAAGTACAGATTTGAGTGCTTGTTGAAAAAGTTGAGGATTGTCAAAAGGATTGAGAATGGAAAGGATCCTTAAAGTTTCCGTTTGCTCACTTAGTCCAATAAAAAAATCTTTGGTTCGCAAGAATCTGCAGAATGCGATGATATTATTGCTTAGAGCAGTATGCCGTGTAATGAGTTCCTCTTCTGCCATTACAATTCTTCCAATTTGGTTTTAGCACCGACAATTTCGAGTAATTCAGACAAGGAAAGTTGGGTTTTTCTGATATCCTGCCAGTCTTTCAAGATGATACCGAGTGTAGAGGCTATGATTTCTTCATCGAGGTGGTCAAAGTGCAGTGCAGCAAGGGCACTTGCCCAATCCAGGGTTTCCGCAATGCCGGGTGTTTTTTCAAGCCTTAGTTTCCTGACCTCCTGCATGAAATGAGTAATCTGGATGGCTAACTGCCTATCGATAGCAGGAATTTTGGTTTTAATAATTTGAAGTTCCTTGCCGAAATTGGGGTAGTCAATCCAAAGGTAAAGACATCTCCTCCTTAAGGCTTCCGATAATTCTCGTATCCGGTTACTGGTAATGACTACATAGGGTATTTGTGTTGCCTGAATGGTGCCTGTTTCCGGTATGCTGATTTGCCAATCGGAAAGGAGTTCAAGGAAATAGCTTTCAAAAGCCTCATCTGCCCTGTCGATTTCATCAATCAACAAAACGGGCGCTTTCTCTTGGGTAATGGCTTGAAGGAGGGGGCGACGGATAAGAAATTTGTCGCTAAAAAGGTGGTTTTCTTTTTCTTCTATGCTTATCTCTCCTTTTTCTTGCAATTTTAGATAAAGTAATTGAAGTTGGTAATTCCATTCATAAATGGCATGACTTGCATCAAGTCCTTCATAACATTGCAATCTGATCAGATTGGTTTGGAGCATTTGGGTGAGTACTTTGGCAATTTCTGTTTTGCCCACTCCCGGAGGACCTTCAATCAGGATGGGGCGGCGTAGCTCCATTGCCAGGAAAAGGCTCATAGCTGTACTGGTTTCACTTATATAGCCATGGGATAGCAACTTTTCCTGCACTTTTTTTAGTCCTGGATGTTCCATGCAATGATGTTTTCAGGTTGTCCGGACGGATGAGTCATCCGGAAAAACAAGACAGCAAGCACCTATGCCATAATACAAGGTACTTGCTGCCAAAGTTAAGTAAAAATCAAGTTTATCCGGCGGCTGCCAGGATAGCTCTTTCGGCATATACTTTAGCCAGATGCTTTCGGTAAGGCTCAGAAGCGAAATGATCGCTCATAAGCGTTACCCCTTCACCTGCCAGATTAGCTGCTGCTTTGATGTTTTCAGGAGTTAGCGGTTTTCCTTTCAAAGCATCTTCTACCGCTTTTTCGCGATAAGCGGATTCTGAAACCCCTGTCATGCCAATGGAGGCTGACGTACAAACCCCATTTTCTATTCCCAATAACACAGCGCATCCTACGATGGCATAACGGGAAGCCGGTTGCATGAATTTTTTATATGAGGATCCGGAATTGTTTTGAACAGGCACCTTGATCGCAGTGATGATCTCTCCGTCTTGAAGTGCTGTTTCAAAAAAACCGGTAAAGAAATCATCAGCCCCAACAGAGCGGCTTCCCAAAGAGGACTGCATTTCAATGGTTGCACCACAGGCAATCATTACAGCGGGCCAGTCTGCTGCAGGGTCGGCATGTGCCAGACTACCTCCAATGGTACCCATGTTGCGAACCTGAACATCGCCAATCCATTCTGCAGCTTCTGCCAGAATAGGAGCTTTAGCTTGTATGTTGGCATCAGTCGCAATTTGATGGTGGGTCACTCCTCCGCCAATTACAAGGTGATCTCCTGCCAGGGAGATGCCTTTTAGTTCCTGTATGTGACGAATATCAATGAGTGTTCCCGGTTGGTTGAGTCGTAATTTCATGGCAGGAATCAGGGAATGGCCTCCTGCCAGCAATTTTGCATCGTCTCCATGCTGTTGCAGCAAACCCAGTGCTTCAGAGATGGAGTGTGCTTTATGGTATGAAAAAC
>JALQTV010000327.1:0-2871 GCA_023268675.1 Saprospiraceae bacterium
CCCCGGCAAACTGAAGAGAGGTTCCAATGGTTGGACTGAGGGTAACTACTGCTCCGGAAACAGGATTGCCTGCTTGTGTTGTTACCTGGCCAGTGACTACTCCGTTTGGATTTACAAAACCCACAGAGTTTCCCGGACGGCCACTCCCGAAGGTATTTCTTCCCTGGACCCCATAAGTATAAAATTCGCCTGCCTGGACATTAAAGTCTATGAATTGGCGGGTATCGCTATCGACCTCTGCAAGGAAAGCACCATCTCGAAGTATGATAAAACCATTGTTGACAGGTGCGCTCAATGGGTCAATATCCCACATAAGTTGAATCCTGTCGGGAAAATCGCCCTGAGATGCCATGAGCGCAGGCGGAGAGGGGGGCAATGCTAATCTCGACCAAAATCCTGTGACTATGTTTTGTTTTTGTGACTGGACCTTGAATACCATAGGTTGGCCTATCGTGAAACTTTGTTTGTTGGTGACGTTAAAAGCATTGGTTACACTTCCGTAATTCAAGTTGATTGTTCCATTGGTAATAGGAAGCTCTGCTGAAGGATTACAAGAAGTTTCTACTTGTTGTGCTTTAGTTGCTATAAACGCAAAAAAGCACAACAAACATGATAAGGTTATATCCCTGATCGACATTTGCCGCTAATTTTTAATACTTGATGATGTAATTCACGCTAATATTTCTTGGCCTTGTTTCTGCATCGCCCCCCCCATTTACCGTTAGGTTAATGCTGTGATTATGGTCGCCGGAACTAGCAGTTTGTCCATGGTATCTGTCAGAACCCTCTCCGCCCCATGCTCTGGGCCAGTCAGGAGAACCGGAGTAAGCAAACCAATTATCCTTAGTTCCACTGCTCATCCCATGGGTATGAGCACCTGTAGTATTGGTATTTCCAGTAGCGTTAAATGCTGTGCCGGGCCTTGCACTGGCATCATCCTGCCAACTGCCAATAATCCGATTGGGATCAACTCCTCTTTCATTGTCGAGACCCCGTAAAAATTCTCCCCTCAAATCCGGAATAAAAAACGTAGTGGCAGTTGCCCCATAAGTGTCCCCCAAAGCAGTATATAACTCAGGGTACTGGGATTTGGCCAATTCTCTTCCATCGCACAAAAAATACCCGGGAGGTACATTATCAGCTGCCCCGGCAAAAGCCATGACATATCCTGCCTGAAACCCGTTTTTTGCCTTACCTGTCCTTCTGGCTACCTGAGCAAAGAGTGAATAGGGTGAGTGGGTGAGCGGAGACCTGGGTGTGACTTCCTGACCGCTGATATTAATTCCTACGTACAATCTGTTTTTAAAGTGCTCCACGTTCAGACTTTCCGTGCTTCCCAGATAATGGGTATACAGACCACCTCTGACATTGATTTCTGCCCTTTCTTCCCACAAAGTGTCTCCCCCTGTGGCCTGGTCAAAAAAACGGAAAATCATCTGACGAGAGCCGGTAACCGCACCTGTTTCCGCTTTGATAGCGCCTTGCATGATGATGGTAGGTTCACTTTGAGCAAAAGCTTGATTGCATATTGAAAGACTGCTGATTACCAGCATGTATATCAAAAAAACGATTGAGCGCCTTAGCATTTTCTATGTTTTCAGGTTTTGATAATAAAATTAACCGCCACGTTGCGTGGTCGGGTTTCTGCATCACCGCCTCCGTTAACAGAAAGGTTTACACTATGGCTATGGTTACCGGATGAGCCCGTTTGACCGTGGTATCTTTCCGTTCCTTCTCCTCCCCAGGCTTTGGGCCAATCGGGGTTACCACTGGTACCAAACCAGTTGGGGGCTGTAGCACTGGTCACCCCATGGGTGTGAGCCCCTCCATTATTTGTATTACCACTTACTGTAAAATTGGTATTTGGCCTGGCAGTCGCATCATCCTGCGCAGAACCCAATACCCTGTCCGTATCTATCCCACGTCCATTGTCCAGGCCTCTCAGAAACTCTCCCCGATAATCCGGCAAATTGAAAGTTGCTCCTGCATCCGTACCACCGTAAATATTTCCAATAGCAGCAAATAGATCAGGATAATCGTCTTTCAGTAAAGATTGGCCGTGACAAGGAAGATATCCATCAGGCACACCGTCTATGGAACCTGCGTAGGGCATGACAGCCCCTGCCGGCACTCCATTGTCTGCTCTTTCCGCTTCGGCCGAATATTCCACGAAAAGAGAATAGGGGGAATAAGTCATCAAGGCTCGTGGGGTAAGCTCATAGCCATTGATTTCAACCCCCAGATACAAACTTTCATTAAAAATGGAAGGGTCTATGGTTTCAATGGCTCCCAGATTGTGACTGTAAATTCCTCCCTCTACATATAAATCTGCAGATTCTTCCCAGAGAGCCGAACCTCCTTCTGCTACATTGTAAAATCGAAAGGTAACCGTTTGCTCACCGTCTGAAACAGGTTGGAAGTTCTGATCCTGAAAAGTACCTTGTACGCTGATCAGCGGACTATTTTGCGCAAACATGCGGCTGGTAGCAAACAGGACAAAAGCATAAAAAATTATCTTTTTCATAAAAAGCTTAGGTAGTTTAGCAATTACTTTTTTGATCGTTGCCCGGTTGAGTTGCTTTGTTTTAAAAAAGACAAACCCATTCAACTGCAGAGCAATTGGTAAAATAATTAACAACACTTTTTGTGATGGTTTCTTTACAGTTCAAATGTTGGCTAGCTATTTGGACCAGTATCCAAAACCCACATTTGATTAGGCAATATTAAAACTGACAATTATCATATGCTAAATGTACAATTATGATCAATTTGGCATCAAAAATCATCGTCACACTTTGTGTCAAACCCGGAATAAAATGTGCCAAGATGGCTTTAAAATAAAATAAATAAATGATTGTCAATTGATTACAA
>JALQTV010000327.1:2881-3188 GCA_023268675.1 Saprospiraceae bacterium
CTACCAAAGCTGGCCGACTGCTTCTAAAAGAATGACTAAAAATGCATATTTTCATCTAAAAAACATGGGAGTAAAAAGTGGATTGGATAGGTTATTGATGGAAGAGTCGCTGCGTAACTGCATCAGAGGGCGCATAGGATATCTGTGTCATAGTGCTTCTGTAGATTCCGGTGCAAGACATGGGGTATTGGCTATGAAAGGGATTTTTGGAAAGCGCCTGAAAGTAATATTTGCTCCCCAACATGGTTTCGCCACCGAAGCCCAGGACAACATGATAGAATCTCCCCACTTCTTTCATTCCTATTTT
>JALQTV010000328.1 GCA_023268675.1 Saprospiraceae bacterium
CAGCACTGCTAATTTGCTGTTTCAGATTCTTCCACTAGAGGACATCCTGAATCGGAAAGAGTAAAAAAAGCCCTCAGCCGATTGCGGCGAGGGCTTTCCAATTAATTGATATTCAGCTTAAACCAACTCTTTTTTAGCAAGGTAGAAGTCAACCATTTCATAATCGCTGGCTTCGCGCTCCAACATCTCCTCTACTGTTTTGGGAGGAGGAACAATGGCTTTTTCACCGGGAGTCCAGTTGAGAGGAAGCGCCACTTTGTGCTTGTCAGAAGTTTGCAAGGCAACCAAGGCACGCTTGATTTCTTCCATGTTTCTACCCACGTTTAGGGGGTAATACATGATCAATCTGATTTTACCCGTAGGGTCGATGAAAAATACTGCTCTTACAGCAGCTGTTTCACTCTCACCCGGCTGAAGCATGCCATACAATTTGGACACACTCATGTCTATATCGGCAATAATCGGAAATTCGAACAATACACCCGTATTCTTCTTCACATTATTTACCCAGGCAATGTGTGCGTGGATAGAATCGATGCTCAAACCAACCAATTTTGTACCGTGATCAGTAAAAAACTGTTGATCGATTGCGAAACCACTCATTTCAGTAGTACAAACCGGAGTAAAATCTGCGGGGTGTGAAAAAAGGATGGTCCAACTATCTTTGATATATTCAGAAAATTTGATCTTTCCTGTAGTGGTCATCGCTTCAAAGTCGGGAGCCATGTCTCCGATTCTGGGCATGTTGAAAGTTTGTGCTTCCATGTTTTTTATTTGTTTTGTGTATTATGATTGATTACAACACAAAGTTAGGGGGGCGAACATGGCAGCTCTGTGACAGTTGTCACCTCAGCGTATGATATTGTCAATGAGGGATATTGATGCGGTGAATTTGAATCTATAAGGAGTTCACCGAAAGGAACCAAGGGCCTCTTCAAAGAAAAAATAGCAAAGTGCGGCATCTCGGGGTCGGACACCTTTGAAGTACAAAAGTACTTTTCGGTTAGGTCCAAGTAGTCTGTCTTTTCTTACATATAAAATCAGGCGATGGTTGGGCATTTCCAACCTGTCGTTTTTGAAGCGGGCAAGCAATCTATGGTTGGGAGCCAAAATCCGATCGCCCTTGATTGCACCGATAAGCTTTTTGTTCGGAGTTTTGATCAGACCATCTTCCAGGTATCCCAAAACAAGCCTGTTTGCACCCAGAAGTTTTCCATCTTCGAAGTACCCTTTCACCAAAAGGTTGGGAGCCATCAATTTCTGTGCTGACAAGGGATGCAAACCAACTCCTGAAAGTATTCCTATTGCCAAAGAAAGGTAAAACAATCGAATCAAAAGCATGGCTATGTTTTTTATTTGTAATCCTTTAAAAATAAGGAAAATCCAAAAGCTTTCCCCGAAAATTCCCACAGAAGAATTGGATTTTTTACTTTAGCCAAAACCCTATTCATGAAACTATTCCTACGGGCATTGTCTGCCCTTGTTATGCACCTGTACCTGCTGCCTCTCTGTGCTCAAAGCCAGCCTGATAGCAGTACTTTTATTGTTTCCATGGAATACAGACCCAGGACAGAGCTGAGAAACGGTTACCGGCAACTTCCAGCCCTTGAGGCAGCAACAGCTTTTCTGACTTCTCACCGGGCCCGGATAAACCTCAATTATGAATTTCGGAATTTTCGCATTTACAGTTCCTTGCAAGACATCAGAGTCTGGGGCTCGGAAGACACCCGCGATGCCACTGGAGATGCTCAGTTTGCTCAGTTTTTTGTAGAACCCCAACTAACGGATCACTTAAAAATACGCGTCGGTCGCCAGCAAATAGCTTTCGACGACCAGCGTTTGTTTGCACTCAACAACTGGCGACAAGCCGGGGGTAGGCACGACGCTGTTCGTTTGATGTATAAAAATAAAAAAGTAAACAGCGATCTGGTTGTTGCTTTCAATCAAAACAAAGCGAGGAACTTCAGCACCCTTTATGATGTCTCTTTTGACTTTTACAAATTTCTATTGGTCAATCACCTTGCCTGGCAGCTATCAGACCAGTTTAAGATAATGACCATCAACTTTGCGGATGGTTATCAGGATGCTCCAAACTCGGCAAGTACACGTTTTAAATTTACCAATGGTGGTAAATTGACTTATAAAAGTGCCTTTTTCACCCTCAATTTTTCTGCCTACTACCAGCATGGCCGCATAGAAAGCGGAGAAACCATCAGAGCTTATCTGGTAGAACCCGAGCTACGATTTTCGGTTAACCCGCGCCACCAGGTACAACTAGGCTTACAAGTGTTTAGCGGAGACGAGGACCCCAACGACGGCATTTCCCGTGCATTTATGGCCCAGTACGGAGCATTTCACAAATTCAATGGCCGGATGGATTATACCGAGCGCACAGTAAGGACTTACAACCATGAAGGCATTTTCAATCCCTACCTGATACAGGATTTCAAACTGGGCAAAAAAACCGGTTTGATCTGGGAAAGTCATCTACTGGGAACTACCACTCCCATCGTTGGAAACAAGGTGGTGTATGAAAGTTCACAGCAAATATATGCCTGGGAAAATGATCTGAGATTCAGATACAAACCCAATGCCTATACGAATATAGAAATGGCCTATCTTTTCATGCTGGCAAAAGAACAATTGGAATTCTTACCTGCGGGACTGGGAGGAGATGCCACTGTCGTACCTCAATTTGCGTACATCGAAATTACATGGACACCGGAATTGTTCAGGCACCGACAGCGATTGCCCTAATCAACTTTTCAGAGCTATCCTTTGAGTTGGTCAAAATCTAAAGCCCTGGCACTATTTTTTACTTTTTGCTTGAATAAGGTATTCTGAAGGCGTAAGACCTGTGATTTGTTTGAAAATTCTAACAAATGTAGAGTGGCTGTTGAAACCGCAATATTCGCCGATGGCCTTCATGGTAAATTCGTTATTAGAACCGGTCAGCAATTTTTGAGCAGCCAGTACCCGATAATGGTTGATATAGCCATTGAAGTTGGTATTGCTGTAGGTGTTGATGGCTTTGGAAATGTACGTTTCGTTGGACCCCAGCCTTTTGCTGAGAATGCTCAGGGTTAGGTTTCGGTCGCGAAACAACTCTTCTTTATCCACTTCTCCATCGATTTCGCGAAACAACTGCCATAACTTATCATCG
>JALQTV010000329.1 GCA_023268675.1 Saprospiraceae bacterium
GCAAAAGATGGCCATAGAAAGAGGCATTGCGGTAAATGGCCAGTTGCGCCGGTATGATTTGTTGGTTTACGACAATAAAATGCAGCCCTGGATGCTCATTGAATGCAAAGCTCCCCGTACCAAATTAAGCGACCGGGTATTCGAGCAGGTTGGAATTTACAATTGGTTCGACCAGGGATTGAAGGTTCCTTATTTGTTGATCACCAATGGAATAAGTGCCATTTGCAGCCGAGTGGACTATGAGGATCAAAAATGGTGCCTGCTGGATGCCCTTCCCGTTTGGGGCGAAGATTGAACTCGAAGATCCTGTCAAACGGAAGACAGGGGGGCTGCAAATCTTTCCAACAATATGCTATCTTTGGTGAAAATTCAGCACTAACCAAATTAACGCTATGGCCAGTGAAAAAATATTGATCACCGGGGCCAATGGCCAGATAGGTACCGTATTAAGCCATGCACTATCGGATAAATTCGGTAGTGACAAGGTGCTGACTACCGACCTCAGGCCTGCCACCAATCAATGCCTTCCCTTCGAGACACTCGATATCCTGGATGCATCCCGTCTGGAGCATTTAATCGAACAGCACAAGATCACCACGCTTTACCATTTGGCTGCCATCCTTTCAGCAAAAGGCGAGCAGGATCCTGCCAAAGCCTGGCAAATTAATATGGACGGCTTGTTCAACGTATTGGAAGCAGCACGCAAGTTCAAGCTCAAGGTATTTTTCCCAAGTTCCATTGCTGTCTTTGGCGCCCATGTTCCGCGCCAGCAAACACCCCAGCACGCCAGCTTGCAACCCACTACGGTTTATGGAATCAGCAAGGTTGGGGGAGAGCTGTGGGGGGCTTATTATCATGAAAAATTTGGCGTGGACGTGCGTTCTTTGCGCTACCCAGGCATCATTGGCCACGAGTCACTGCCGGGAGGAGGAACCACTGATTACGCAGTGGAAATCTTTCACAAAGCCATTTCCGACAAGGCTTACACTTCTTTCCTCGGTCCGGATACCCGTCTGCCTATGATTTACATGCAGGATGCCATACGAGCTACACTGATGCTGATGGATGCTCCTGCGGAGAAAATCAAAGTCCGGACTTCTTACAACATCTCCGGGATGAGTTTCAGTCCAGCGGAAATTGCCGAGGCTATCCAACAACACGTGCCAGACTTTCAGATCAGCTTTGCACCGGATTTCCGACAGCAAATTGCTGAAAGTTGGCCGGAAAGCATAGACGACAGCGAAGCGAGACAAGACTGGGGCTGGGAACCTGTTTTTGATCTGGAATCCATGACCCGGGACATGATTCAACATTTATCTATCACCGCATAAATCATCATCAAAACATGTATAGCAATATCCAATCCCAACTGCAAGAAGAGCTGCAATCCATAGAAGAAGCAGGACTGTTTAAAAAGGAGCGCATCATCATCACTCCCCAGAGTGCTTCTATCAAGACCAACCAGGGACTGGAAGTCCTGAATTTCTGTGCCAACAATTACCTGGGATTGTCTTCTCATCCACAGGTGGTAGAAGCTGCCAAGGAGGCGATTGATACCCATGGTTTCGGAATGTCGTCTGTGCGTTTCATTTGTGGCACACAAGACATACATAAAGAATTGGAAGCAAAAATAGCCAACTTTTTGGGGATGGAAGACGCTATCCTGTATGCCGCTGCCTTCGATGCCAATGGCGGTTTGTTTGAACCCTTGTTGGGGGAAGAGGATGCCATCATATCGGATGCCCTCAACCATGCTTCCATCATCGATGGCATTCGCCTGTGCAAAGCCAAGCGCTTCAGGTACCAAAACAATGACATGCAGGATCTTGAGGATAAATTAAAAGAGGCACAGGGAGCCCGAAGAATCATGATTGCTACGGATGGAGTTTTTTCTATGGATGGCAATATCGCCCGATTGGATAAAATTTGTGATCTGGCAGAAAAATATGGTGCTTTGGTCATGGTGGACGATTGCCATGCGACCGGATTCATCGGCAAAACAGGCCGCGGAACCCACGAATTCAACCATGTAATGGGTAGGGTAGATATCATCACCGGCACCTTTGGTAAAGCCCTGGGAGGAGCATCGGGTGGCTTTACCGCGAGCAAGAAAGAAATTGTCGAAATCTTGCGCCAGCGTTCCAGACCTTATCTGTTTTCAAACACCCTGGCTCCGGCTATCGTAGGGGCATCCATCAAAGTGATTGACATCCTGAGTGCTTCGACCGAACTCAGAGACAAGCTCGAAGCCAATACCCTTCGCTTTCGCAAGGGCATGGAAGCTGCCGGCTTTGACATTCTTCCCGGGCAATCCGCCATTGTACCCATCATGTTGTACGATGCCAAATTGTCTCAGACCTTCGCCAATGCCTTGCTCGAAGAAGGCATCTATGTGATTGGATTTTTCTATCCGGTGGTTCCCCAAGGAAAGGCACGCATCCGGGTTCAACTATCTGCAGGCCATGAATTTGAACACATAGACCGAGCCATCGCAGCTTTTATTAAGGTAGGGAAAGAGCTGGGAGTGATTTAAGCACCCACATGTGGGAGATTTGCGCTCACTGTTGAGCTGGATAGTTGCTTTTAAGCATGGAAAGTGTCTGAACACGATTAAAAGGATTACCGGATGGACAAGAGTTTTTGAATGGATGATGAAATTGACTGGTATTTGATCCTACTCATGAAACCATCTCCGAAAAACGGCCAAAAAAAAATAAAAATCTTGTCAATCCTCCAATCAAGTAATCGTGTTCAGACAATGTGTGCCAAATTCTTATTCTGCGTACTTTGTGTGAACCCCTCAAAGCTGAGTTTCACCCAAAGCTGAGTCCCTTTCAAAGAAAGGCTTTTTACATCTCAAACACAGCTCCCCCAAAGGCTGCACCGGCACCTGAGCCTATAAGAAACAGGGTGTCACCTGATTTTATTTTGCCTTTGTCATAGGCATCGTGGAAAGCCATGGGAAGACAGGCAGCACCTGTATAGGCAAAGCGATCCATAATGTTGTGGCTTCGTTCAAATGGAATCTCCAATCCTTCAAGTGTTTGACGGATGCTTTGGATGTTGATCTGGGTAAAGAAAAAATGATCGGCAGAGTGAGGAGGAATCCCGGTTTTTGGACCCAGTTCTTTAATCAGCTGCGTCC
>JALQTV010000032.1 GCA_023268675.1 Saprospiraceae bacterium
GCCGCATGTTCACTGTTGACCTGATCATCTGCCAGCTGTGTATTGAAAGATTGTACAATGTGCCCTGAAATCGTACTTGCCTGAGTCAGTCGGATATTGGCATCCAGTGCAGCCACGTCATTTACCTTGTCTGCCTCAGCCCTTCGGGTAAAAATACTCCCCAGGAAGCTGTCTCCTTTCAATGCCCGGATGTAGCGTGCAATCATAACCCGGTCGTTGGGCACCTCTGCAAGTCCATTCTCCACCGCATCTGCTGCATAAATGGCAGCAAAGCGGTTTTTGGAACCCAATTTACCCGAAAACTTAAGCGCCACATCGGGATTGACAATGCTGCGGGTATTCACCACTGATCGCAACTCCTCTCCCGTTGCTGCCACGATAAAATTTTCATTCCCTTCCAGGAAAAAAGGCCTCCGTTCGGGGAAAAACAACGCAAAGCGAAGGTTGTCGTCTATTTGTCGAGCATCTGACTCCACCTGACTAAAGTCCGGATTCACGGTAGCATCGAGCACCAGATCCGAACTCAGTCCAATCTTGGTTGTCAATCCAAAATCAGGCTTTCCTCCATCGGATATCTCCTCTCCTGCCACCTCTGTTACATTTTTTCCATAGGTAACTGCGGGCAACACTTCCACAAGCCTGTTGGGTTTCAGGTCTTCATATACCAGCTGCATGGACTGGATCAGGAAAGCCATCCCCATGTCCGGATCCAACGGTGGGTAAGTGCCCTGAATAGACATTCGGCTGATTTTGCGTTCAAATATTACCCCCATTTTAACCATGTCATTGCGAACAGAATAGCGGATGCTTTTCAGGGGAATCTTGATTTCTATGGTATAGCCCTTGTCGTGGATCTGCGCCTTGCTGTACCAGACAAAATCGGCACCGGGATCCTCCTGACCATTGCTGTAGCGGGTATCCATCTGAATGCCGGAAGGATTGACATAAAGTGCATAAAGCGACTGTTTGTCATCGTAAGAATCCAGGTTGATGCAAATCCAGTCGTCGTCCCGAATTTTATCTCTCTGTGCCAAAGAAGTCTTGATCAGACTGGGATCGTCGAAGCACTCGAAACCGAAATACAGATTTTCGGCATCATAAGCCATCAATACCTTTGTTTCATGGCCCATCTCTTTGCCATAATCCGGCACAAAAGTTTTGAAGCCACTCACTGAAGGCGCTTGCTGCCAGATTGCTTCATCCAGAACCCCGTCTATTTCAGGGGCTTTTTCTGCTCTGACAGGCTTAACGGGGGTTGGAGTGGCACTCATTGCAAAAGCACTGCTGCCCGGAAGCAGCAGCAAAAATAATAGGGTTTTAAGGTGCATTAGGTTTTGTTTAAATCAATATTACCATCGTATCAGTGCAGAACCCCAGGTAAATCCGGAACCAAAAGCCGCCAGGCAAACCAGGTCTCCATCTTTGACTGCACCGGCTTCCAGTGCTTCTGCCAAAGCGATAGGAATGGTAGCAGCGGTCGTATTGCCGTATTTTTGGATATTGTTCCAAACCTGATGATCTGCCAATCCGAGTTTTTTCTGCACAAAGGAGCTTATCCTCAAATTTGCCTGATGAGGAACAAACATATCTATATCCGCAGGTGTCAACCCTGTTTTTTGCAGCGCTTCCATGATCACTTCCGGAAATTTCTGGACTGCCATTTTGAACACCAGAGGACCGTCCATATTGGGGAACAATTGTCCATTGTCCAGCATGTGCTGGTTGACAAAAATGTCTCCATATTCGGCATCAGAATAACCAAAGTCCATTGGCTCATCCATTCTTCCCATATGGTATCCACCATGAGAACCGGGATTGATGAAAGCCAGTTTTTCTGCAAAGGTTCCGTCAGAATGCAAGTGAGTCGTCAGTATACCCTTGCCCGGCTCTGTTGTTGGTTGCAATACCACTGCACCCGCCCCATCGCCAAACAACACCGTTACATTTCGCCCGCGTGTAGAAAAATCCAATCCCATGGAGTGCATTTCAGCACCTATTAACAGTACATTTTTGTACATGCCTGTTTTTACAAACTGATCTGCGATGGACAAGCCATACACGAAACCCGAGCACTGGTTGCGTATGTCCAGAGCTCCGGCTTCTCCGGTGGTGATCCCCAATTCGCGCTGTACCAACACTCCACAACCCGGGAAGTAGTAATCCGGACTGAGGGTTGCGAAAATAATAAAGTCTACCTCTTCCTTTTTTATACCGGCCCGCTCGATTGCCATCTCAGCAGCACGGGCTCCCATGGTAGTGGTTGTTTCTTCGTGTTTTTTGCCATACCGGCGCTCCCGAATACCTGTTCTCTCCTGAATCCACTCGTCATTGGTATCCATGACTTTTTCGAGATCCTGATTGGTCACTACTTTTTCCGGCAGGTAAGAACCGATACCCGCAATCTTTGTACTGAACATAAGCGTTTTATTTTGGTCTTTGAAACTGTCGAGTGCCTTTTCATAAATTGAAAAGTTTAAGTTCCTAAATTTAGAAGATTTTGGACAAAAGATTTGACTTTTTGTCATTTGCAGCCATTTTAGGCCTGCCTTTGACAGAAAATTGTCAAAAATGAAATCAAGCCTTACCTTTAGCGGCGAAAACTGATTGGCATGACAAATCTGGCACAGGGACTCAAGGCCTTGAAACAATACTTCGGTTATGATGCTTTCCGTCCCCTACAGCAACAAACCATAGAGCACATCCTGAATGGGCAAGATGTATTAACCATCATGCCCACGGGTGGTGGAAAATCCATCTGCTTTCAGATTCCTGCCATCATCCTGGAAGGCACTTGCATCGTGATTTCACCTCTCATCGCCTTGATGAAAGACCAGGTAGAAGGGCTCCTGTCCAATGGTATTAGGGCTGCCTACCTCAACAGCAGTCAGACCTCATCCGAACAACATGCCATCGAGACGCTGCTCCTCAAACAAGAGATTGACCTGCTCTATATTTCCCCGGAGAAAATCGCCTCGAGTAATTTTCTTCCTCTGCTGGATGCTATCAAAATCAACCTCTTTGCCATAGACGAAGCGCATTGTATTTCTGAATGGGGTCATGATTTCCGTCCGGAATACAGAAGGATTCGCGCCATGCTGGATGCCATACGCGACGATATTCCCATCATCGCCCTGACAGCTACCGCTACTCCAAAAGTACAATCCGATATTCTGAAAAACATAGACATGAAGGATTACAACAGCTTCGTGTCTTCGTTCAACAGGGAGAATCTTTTTTATGAGGTCAGGCCTAAAGGTAAAAAAGAACAGACGTTAAAACAGATCCTCCAACTGATCAAACAGTTTTCCGGAAAATCCGGCATCATCTATGTTCAAAGCCGGAAGTCGGCGGAAGAAATTGCACAGGTACTGAAGGTCAACAACATCAAGGCGGCCCCCTATCACGCCGGGCTGGACGCCAAAACCCGCAGCAAAACGCAAGATGACTTCCTCATGGAAGCCGTGGATGTTATCGTAGCTACCATTGCCTTTGGCATGGGAATAGACAAGCCGGACGTGCGGTTCGTCATCCACTACGACATACCCAAAAGTATAGAAAACTACTACCAGGAAACCGGAAGGGCCGGAAGGGATGGTCTGGAGGGTTACTGTGTAGCTTTTTATTCCCATAAGGACATTCACAAACTGGAAAAATTCCTCCGGGACAAACCTGTTGCAGAGCGTGAGATGACCATGCAACTCATGCAGGAAGTCATGGCTTATGCCGAAACTACCGGATGCCGCAGGCGCTTCCTACTCCATTATTTTGGAGAAGCCTACGACGAAGCCAAGTGCGACAAGCGCTGTGACAACTGCAAGCACCCCAAAGAAAAAATAGAAGTCAAAAAAGAGATGCAGCAGGCGATCCAGGCTGCCATCAACCTCGAAGAACACTATCCTGTCAAAACGCTGGTAGATTTCATCATGGGCAATGCCAGCAAGGAAATGACAGATTTCAAATTTGACCAGCGCCCTCTTTTCGGAGCAGGCGCCGATAAAGATGAGGTATTTTGGAATTCCGTCTTTCGCCATGCCATCCTCAATGGATTGCTTTACAAAGATATAGAGTCGTACGGCTTGCTAAAAACGACACCGGAAGGGCAGCAGTTCTTAAAAAAACCACATCCCATTGCCATTCCCCTCAACCATGATTTCAGCCAGGAAATGGCTGCAGCAGAAGCTGAGGCCGAAGTCATGAAGTCTGCCGTCCTGGACGAAACGCTAATGGGTTTGCTCCGCGACCTGCGAAGAAAAGAAAGCAAACGACTGAACATTCCGCCCTACGTCATCTTCCAGGATCCTTCTCTTGAGGACATGGCTACTCAGTATCCGATAGATATGGAGGATATGGAAAAGGTCTCAGGAGTAAGCAAGGGCAAGGCCGAAAGATACGGACGCCCTTTCCTCAAACTCATCAAGACCTATGTGGAAGAAAATGACATCGAAAGACCTACTGACTTTGTCGTCAAGCAGGTAGCCAATAAATCAAAGATAAAGGTCAATATCATCCATGGCATCGACAAACAAACTGACCTGGAAGATCTGGCGGAATCCAACAGCATGAGCATGGAAGATTTGCTCAAAGAAATGTATGCCATTGTAGCTTCAGGAACGAAGTTGAACATCGACTATTACCTGAATGAAAACATGGACGAATACACCCGCGAAGACATCTTTGAATACTTCCGGCAGTCAAAAACCGACAACCTTGACGTCGCTTACCAGGAACTCAAAGAAGATGATATTTCTCTGGAAGAAATTGAACTGGTGCGCATTGCTTTTCTCACAGAACTGGCAAATTAACTTTATAGACAGAAAACATGAAAATCAACATCATAAACGGTCCCAACCTGAATCTTTTGGGTAAAAGGGAACCTGAAATCTACGGCAGTGAAACCTTTGTTTCGTTTTTCGAACGCTTGTCAAAACTGTATCCTCAACTAGATCTCAACTATTTCCAAAGCAATTCTGAGGGGGCCATCATAGACAAATTGCATGACATAGGATTTTCCTCCGACGGAATTATTCTCAATGCAGGTGCTTATTCTCATACTTCCCTCGCCATTGCGGATGCCATCAAAGCCATTCCCAGCCCGGTGGTGGAGGTTCATATTTCCAATGTTTTTGCCAGAGAATCCTATCGCCATCACTCCTGGTTGTCGGCCAACTGTGCCGGAGTAATCGTAGGTTGTGGCATGGAGGGATACCAACTGGCCATCGAATTTTTTCGCATGCGGGACCAGCAGGGTTAAGGAACAGGTTCTATCGTCAAGTCTAGCATGCGAAGCTTCTTTCGCTTGCCGATCTTCACCTTTCGGGTACCCAGCAGTTTGTTCATCAACCAACTTGAGCTGATTGCCGTTGCTGTGACTATCGCGTCTGACCATTCGTAATGGGTCTCGGGATCTCCGTCGGTAAGGGTGCCTACCAGTGCGAAGCCCGACCAGCCGATGCCAAACCAAAGCAAAGATGCAGAAACCCCTTGAACAAATCCCCGTTGGAATTTCAGAGCTGCAATATCGTTGATGTTGACATACCGATCTTCCAGCACGAGGAGGTTTCTGTCCACCAAAAAATCTTCAATGGTTTGGGTATGCCAGGTATCCTGATCTTTCAATTGATAGCTAATCTCCGCCCCTTTGAACAGTTTCTTGGTTTTTGGGCTTCCGTAGGTCTCTATCTGCATAAATTTTTGTCCTTGTAAAGGCAGGTACAAGGTGCCCAGGACCAGCGTAAACAACACCATGCGGACAAGTGCAATAAAACCGTATTTCATTATCATCAAGTTAATGGATTAAGCAATTTTGTCATTGGCACGATCTTCCGCTTCGCGGAGCATTTTTTTACCCAGTCGCTCCAAGGCCTTCACCATACGGGCTTCAGTGGTTTCATACGCGGGCATCTCCTTATCGACATAAATAATCATGACTGCATAAGCCTTGCTGCTGCCCTCCAGCATCTGATACAGCTTGTGTTTGTTGTGCCGATAAGCCTCCCGGATCAATCGCTTGATCCTGTTGCGCTGCACAGCTCTGGAAAATTTTTTCCGTGGAACGGTAATCGCAATCTGTACCGGAAAATCCAGGTTTTCTTCCAAAGGAAGCCAAATGATCCGAAAAGGATAATGATTCAGTATCCTGCCCGATGCAAACAACTCGCGGATAACCCTGAAGCTTTTCAGGCGCTCTTCCCTTTTGAAAGAAAAATCAATTTTCATAGACGGCGCTTGATATGCTAACCTCTTCCTCTTAATGGGTATTAAGTAAATGTATCATTACTCAACCAAATTTACCACCAAGATAAAAATGAATGCCATAAAACCACCCAGATTGAAAATGAAAGATTGGGATGCTTCGGATCTGCCCCGTGAAAAGCTTTTGGCCGGAGGCCCGAGAACCCTTACCGATGCGGAGTTGCTGGCCATATTACTACGCTCCGGAAGCCGCGAAGAAACCGCCCTGGATCTCGCAAAAAAAATGATCCCAATAATTCGAAACAACGCTCCGTACTGCGATGCACGGGACTTGATGCCCTTCAAAGGGATTGGCATGACCAAAGCCATAACCGTCATGGCTGCGCTGGAACTTGGGCGCCGGCTGTCGATGCCCCAGCAAAGCGGCAACAGTCCCATCCGATCGAGTCGCGATGCCTATGACCTGATCAAAACAGAACTGGAAGGCCTGCCCCACGAAGAATTCTGGATCATTTTACTCAATCGCGCCAACCTCCCCATTCGCAAACACCGGGTAAGTTCGGGAGGAGTATCCGGTACGGTAGTGGACAGCAAATTGGTATTCAAAGAAGCACTGACCTCACTGGCCTGCAGTCTGATTCTATGTCACAACCATCCGTCGGGCAATCTCAAACCCAGCAATCCAGACCTGCAACTGACAGAAAAAATCAAATCAGCAGCTGCGGTTTTTGACATACAACTGCTGGATCATCTGATAATCGGACACCGGGATTATCTGAGCTTTGCCGATGAAGGCATCTTGTAATTACCTGCTTCAAACTATAAGCCTTATCTTGTGTTTGTTTTGAGGAAAGTGCGAAGCCTATACAACCAAAGACTATGTCCAACTCCAAGAATAAATTTGACTGGTATCTCCTCCGCAGGGTCCTATCTCTGGCAAAACCCTATCGCCTGTTGTTTGTTTCGGCGGGAGTACTGGCAGTCCTACTGGCGCCCCTGTCCATCATGAAACCCTACCTGATCAAAGTGATGGTAGATGATTATATTTTCAGGGCAGATCTGATTGGGCTGGGAAGGATGGCTTTGATTACCTTTGGTGTGCTGGTAGTAGAAGTGTTGCTGCACTATTCTTTTCTCTACTCAACCAACTGGTTGGGACAATCCGTGATCAAAGACCTTCGGCTTTCTGTTTTTGAGCACCTTACCCGGCTCCGGCTGACTTACTTCGACCGGACTCCCATTGGCACTTCCACTACACGTACCATTAACGACATAGAAACCATTAATACTGTTTTCACCGAAGGTGTGATAACTATTGTAGCGGATATCCTGACTGTAGTGGCAGTTTTCAGCATTATGATCTATACCAGTTGGAAACTCACCCTGATTTGTGTGACGACCTTTCCTTTTTTGATTGTAGCCGGCTATGTTTTCAAGGAAAAAGTCAAGGCATCCTTCCAGAGAGTGAGAGGCGAAATTTCCCGTATGAATGCGTTTTTGCAAGAGCGCATTACCGGCATGCGCATCATACAGATTTTCAATACCGAAGCACGGGAAATGGAAAAATTCAGAGCCATCAACCGCAAGTACACACAGGCCAACCTGGATTCCATCCTCTACTATGCTGTATTTTATCCGGTGGTAGAACTCATTTCTGCCGCTTCGCTGGCACTTATGATTTGGTACGGTGCAGGAGAAGCCGTGCGCAACGAAGTAACGCTGGGAGCCCTGGTTGCTTTCCCATTGTTCCTTTCCATGCTCTTCCGCCCCATCCGGATGCTGGCAGACAAATTCAACACCCTTCAAATGGGGTTGGTAGCTGCCGAAAGAGTTTTTTCCCTGCTTGACCAGCGCGATTTCATTGAAAACAAAGGAGCAGCAAAGCCGGAAAAGCTACAGGGAGCCGTACAATTTGATCAGGTATGGTTTGCCTACAATGCAAAAGATTATGTTTTAAAGGATCTGAGTTTTGATATTCGCCCTGGAGAGACGCTGGCCATTGTGGGCAGTACCGGTTCGGGCAAATCTACCATCATCAATTTGCTCAACCGCTTTTATGACATTCAGAAAGGGCATATTCTCGTCGATGGAAAAGACTTGAGGGAATACGACCTGTTTGCCTTCCGCCGTCGCATCGCCATCGTGTTACAGGATGTATTCCTGTTTTCGGGATCAGTCTTTGAAAACATTACTTTGAGGGACGAAAGCATCAGTAGGGAGCAGGTTGTAGCAGCAGCGAAGATGATCGGCGCACATGAGTTTATCGAAAAACTCCCCGGCGGATACGATTATCAGGTCATGGAGCGGGGGGCCACCCTCTCTATGGGGCAAAGGCAGCTCGTATCTTTTGTGCGGGCACTCGTTTTCAACCCCGACATTTTGATTCTCGACGAGGCTACTTCATCTATTGACCCCGAATCAGAGGCAGTCATCCAATATGCCATAGAAAAATTGATAGCCAAACGCACTTCCATCATCATTGCCCACCGTTTGTCCACCATTCGCCATGCCAATCGCGTATTGGTCCTAAGTCAGGGGCAATTACAGGAATTTGGCACACAGGAAGAGCTGCTTAACATAGAAAATGGCCACTACAAATCGCTCTATGAGTCGCAGTTTTTGCAGGTAGCCGAATAGTTCCCCGGCTCACAATAGCACAAATATGACGCAAATAAGCACAGGCCTAAGAGCCAACTGGCAGCAGTTTACTTTGCTGGTAGTCATCAATGGTTTTGTCGGTGGCATGGTTGGCCTTGAAAGAAGCATTCTTCCTGCATTGGCGGAGGAGGCATTTGGTCTGGCTGCCAGAACAGCCATCCTTTCCTTTATTGTAGTCTTTGGAATCACCAAGGCACTCACCAATTATTTTGCAGGTTCCCTGGCCAACCGGGTAGGCCGAAAAAACCTGTTGAGCATAGGCTGGCTGTTTGGTTTGCCTGTTCCTTTATTGCTAATGTATGCTCCTGACTGGAGCTGGGTCATTTTCGCCAATGTATTGCTTGGAATCAATCAGGGATTGACCTGGAGCAGTACAGTAGTCATGAAAATAGACCTGGTCGGTCAAAAAAACCGGGGACTTGCCATGGGCATCAACGAATCGGTGGGATATCTTGCAGTCGGAGCTGTAGCCTTTCTGAGTGCCTGGATAGCAACTGAATACGGCATCCGCCCCTACCCCTTCTATCCGGGGATTCTTTTCGCACTCATCGGTCTCCTGAGCAGTATTTTTCTGGTAAAAGATACCCGACAGCATGTAGCAGTGGAAAGTACCATAAGCCTGGTTCCCCGCCTGCAACACATCTTCAGTGATACCACCTTTAAACACCCCAATTTGAGTTCCATCACTCAGGCAGGGCTGGTCAACAACCTCAACGACGGCATGATCTGGGGCCTTTTCCCGCTCTTGTTGGCAAGTCGGGGTTTTTCCCTTGCCGAAACGGGTCAATTGGTAGCCATTTATCCGCTGGTTTGGGGTTTGGGGCAATTGTTTACCGGGAAAATGGCAGATATTTTCCCCAAAAAGAACTTGCTCTTTATTGGCATGCTCTTGCAGGGCATGGCCATTTTATCACTGATTTTCGTAGATACCTTTGGCTGGTACAGCGCCCTTGGGATAGTACTCGGCTTAGGAACGGCCATCGTCTATCCTACCTTCCTGGCTGCAATGGCAGATGACACCCATCCACAAGATCGCGCCGCAAGCATAGGGGTATTTCGCCTGTGGCGGGACCTGGGCTATGCCATCGGCGCTTTGCTTACCGGCTGGTTGGCAGACTTTTGGTCCACTGATGCTGCGGTAGCCGCTATAGGAATAATGACTCTCTTTTCTGCAGCAATTATTGCTATAAGAATGCGCAAATAATTAAATTCGATTTTTGAAATTGGTTTTTACAACCCACATAACTATTTGCTCATGAAAAAGCATCTTTTCTCTTATTTATGGTTCTTGATCTTATTGTTGGGTGCCTGTCAGACTGATGTTCCTCAGGAGCACCTTGAAACAGTACAGGCTCCCCTGACTACAATGATGTTGGTAAGGCATGCCGAAAAAGTAGAGGATGGTTCCAAGAATCCTTCTCTGACAGAAAAAGGAGCGAGACGTGCAGAAACGATTCGGCAACTTTTTGAAGAAGCGGGAATCAATGCCCTGTATGCCACCCCATTTGAAAGGACCGAAAAAACCCTGCAACCACTGGCAGCAACACTGGGCATGACTGTAGAAAATTATGACCCCTCGTTGGGTGCCGAACAACTCATAGACGAGATGCTGGCAAAGCACGCCGGTGAAAAAATATTCATTGCCGGCCATTCTAACACCATTCCTGCCATGCTGAATGTATTAACCGGCAGCGATGATTATGAAGATTTTACGCATGATCAATACGATGACCTGTTTGTTGTTTCCCTGGCAGAAAAAGGGAAAGCAGCTGTCACTCGATTACAGGTGAAAATAGCCGACTAGATAAACATGGAAGCATTTGCAAGAGAGTGGCCCATCGTTGCTGCCCTGCTGGCCACTACCTTTACCTGGCTTGTAACAGCCTCCGGAGCGGCACTGGTATTTTTCTTCAGAGATCTCTCACGAAAGTGGCTTGACGGCATGCTGGGCTTCAGCGGAGGAGTCATGATGGCCGCCAGCTACTGGAGTTTGCTGGCTCCTTCGATAGAATTGTCAGAACACCTGGGTTATACTCCCTGGCTCATGCCCGCGCTTGGTTTCCTGACCGGCTCCCTTTTCCTGTTTAGCCTCGACAAATTTGTCCCTCACCTGCACATCAATTTCAACAAGTCCGAAGCAGAAGGCATACAGACAGACTGGCGATCTACTACCCTGCTCGTCCTCGCCATTACCCTGCACAACATTCCGGAAGGGCTGGCTGTTGGGGTAGCCTTTGGTGCTTTTGCCGCAGATGTCCCTGGTGCTTCTCTGGGAGCTGCCATTGCCTTGGCAATAGGTATAGGCATACAAAACTTCCCGGAAGGGGTAGCTATTAGTTTTCCGCTTCGCCGAAAAGGTGTTTCGCGGTTCAGAAGCTTTTGGTTTGGTCAGCTAAGTGCCATAGTAGAACCCTTTGCCGGAGTTGCCGGCGCCCTGGCTGTCATGTACCTGCAGCCTGTACTGCCTTTTGCATTGGCTTTTGCCGCCGGTGCCATGATCTACGTTGTCATTGAGGAAGTCATTCCGGAGACCCAGCGCGACCGCTATACGGACATCGCAGCTCTGGGTTTTATAGGTGGTTTTTTGATTATGATGATATTGGATGTGGCGTTGGGGTGAGCAGTGAACGGTGAACAGGGAACGGGGGCAGTGAACTGTGAACAGTTTACAGTTTACAGTTTACAGTTCACTGCTCACTGACTACTCGGCGATCAAGTTGAAAGCACCTTTCAGCATAAAGACCGCATCTGAACTGAAGGCATCGGCATTGAGTATTTCCAGATACCCATGATCCAAAGTTCCTGTTTTTACTGCTTTCATGGAAAAAGCATAATCAGTTCCCGAGGCTGTTTTTTCCTGTACCAGGACATAAAAAGAGCCATCGAGTTCAACTACAGCTTGTTCCGGCAGTGCCGGTTTTTCTGAAGAATTGGTATATATTTCTGCCTCTACATACATTCCGGTACTGAACCAGGCAGCGTGTTTTTCATCAACCAGGTGGCCGTGAATATTGACCGTACGGGTTTCGGGATCTACCCTTTTGTTGATCAGGTGAACTTCAGCCTCATAATTTTTGGAAGGATCATCCTGGGTGAAAAAACTAATGGGTTGACCAACGGCTAACTTGGGTAGGTCTCTCTCAAAAACATTCAATTCGAGGTGGATGTGGTCTGTATTGGTGATGGTCAGTGCCATGTCTGCAGGATCCAGGAAGGACCCTCTGAATACATCTACTTCTGTAACAAATCCGCTTATCGGAGCATACACATTCATGGTAGTTACCAGATTATCGGAAGTTAGTTTGTCCGGATCGATATTCATCAGTTCCAGTTGGCGCTTGAGCGAAGCATGTCTCGCCATGGCCACTTTATATTCGCTCTCTGCTTTGAGAAAATTCTTACGAGCGGTAACATTTTCTTCTGACAAAGACTTTTGTCTCTCATAATCGGATTCCAGGTAAGCCAATTGTCCTTGTAATTCCAAAAATTCTTGTTGTACAGGGATGTACTCCGGATTTTCAAGCACAAAAAGCAATTGCCCTTGCCGCACACGTTCCCCTGGAAGCAGGTCTATTTTCTTAACATAGCCTCCGAAATAGGCGTGCACGGAAACAATATTTCCGGGAGGAACGTCCAGTACTCCGGTACTTCTGACTTTTTCATGAAACTCTCTGATTTCCATTTTACCCAGTTCAATCCCGGCATAATCGAATTGTTCTTTGCTGAGCGTGACCAATTCTGTTTCCGGTGCTGCTGATGCTTCGGATTCCATGGGCTGGCTTTCTCCGGAACAAGAAGTCAGGAACAAGGCAAATCCTAAAATAACTGGCAATTTGTTGACAAACATTATATTATTATTGATGACTTGCATAATTAGTTGATTAAGTAGTTATACTCCAGCACACTCAGGTTGTAATTCAGGAGATTGGTCAGATAAGTAAATTCAATAGATTTTGCCTGTTCCAGCAACTGGTTGTATTTAAAGAAATCTATTTCGCCTGCGGCAAAAGAAGTGTTGGCGTGGAAAATCAGCTGTTCAGCCAAGCCCTTGCCGGTATTTTCATAGTAGTCCAGTGCTTTTTCATATTGTCGGATATCTGCATTGACAGCCTCGTAAGCTGCCAGTAATTCCCTTTTAAAAGAAGCTGCCTGTGTTTCGGCGCGGGCGGTAGCTACCTTTGCAGCCGAAATTCGCGCCTTATAAGCTGAGGCATTAAGTGGTACTGATATGCCTATTTGAAATCCTCCGTAAAATTTAGCATTGGAAGCAGTATTGGTCCCTCCAAACAAGGCGATGTCAAAATCCGGCAACAACTGTTTTTCTTCCAGGATGCGGTCAGATTCTGCCAGGCGAATCGCATCCGCTGCATATAAGATCCCGGGATGATTGACGGTATCTGCTTCCTGCATAGGTATTTTGGTCAATACATCTGTATTCACTTCGTAAGAAGTATCGGACTGAAGGTAGCGTCTCAGCTGTGCGTATGCCTTATCCAACTTGTCAGCAACTTGTTCCAGCTGTACTGACCACTCTTTTTCTTTCGTTTCTGCGCTGAGTTGCTCCAGGTAATCGGATTCACCCGCTGCAAATTTTTTGGCGGCAGCCTGAGCCAAATCCCTGTATAAACCTTGTAGGTAAGTGATATTTGAGGTCATCTGCTTCCAATAGACTACCTCTACATAGGCCCGCGATACCTCCTTGCTCAAATTTCGCTGATCCAGTTTGTAAATCCCCTCTGAAAGCGCTGTCCGGTTTTCCTGTACTTTACGCTGTGCGTCGTACACTGAGGGCAGTCTCAGGGACTGGCTTACGCCCAAAACTGTCAGCGGTTGGTCATTGGGAGCGATGTTGTTCTGATCGCGGTTCAGGTATATATTGGTCTTATTCATATTGGCGGCAGCCCCTATCAGCTCCCTGTTTGCTTCAATTTGCTGAGCGGAAGCCTTCAAATTCAGGTTATTCTGCAAAGCAATCTCTACAGCCTGGTTCATGTCTATTCGCTGAGCCTGCGCTTTTTGGCCCAAGGGTACGGCAAACAGGATGGGCAGGAGTATGACTGATAATCCGGCACCCGATTTTTTGCTCTTGCTTTCGAAAAGGGCATAAAGCACCGGCAAGACCACCAATGTAAGCACTGTGGCGGTGATCAAACCACCTACAACTACCGTAGCCAGGGGTCGCTGAACTTCTGCACCGGCTGAGGTAGAAACTGCCATTGGCAAAAAGCCCAGTGCTGCAGCAGAAGCTGTAAGTAAAACGGGTCGAAGTCTATTGCTCGTTCCTGTAATGATGCGCTGGTTGATATCATTCATACCATGAGCTCTTAGTTCTTTAAATTCTTCTATCAAAACGATGCCATTGAGTACAGCTATCCCAAAAAGAGCAATAAAACCGACCCCTGCAGATATGCTGAATGGCATATCGCGAAGGTAAAGCAGCAGCACGCCACCGACAGCAGCCATGGGGATAGCGCTATAGATGATCAGGGCTTCTTTTACCGAACTAAAGGCGAAGTAAAGCAATACAAAAATCAGAACCAGGGCGACAGGAACTGCTACTGTCAGGCGAGCTCTGGCAGTACGCAGGTTTTCAAACTGTCCTCCATAATCAACCGTATAGCCCACCGGCAATTTAATTTTATTTTCGATTGCAGCCTGCACGTCGTTTACTACAGATTCCAGGTCCCTGTTGCGAACATTGACCCCTACGACAATTCTGCGTTTGGTGTTGTCGCGAGATATCTTGGCAGGGCCTTTGGTATAAGTTACCGTTGCGAACTCTGTCAGCGGCAAATGTTGGCCATTGGGTAGCCTCACGCTGGCGGTTCGGATGTCTTCGATGTCATCGTGGTGCTCCGGATCGAAACGCACGACCAGATCAAACTGTTTTTCACCTTCGAATACCATGCCTGCGGGTGCTCCTGCAAAACCCATGGATATGATATCATTCAACTCTGCGATATTCAAACCGTATTTGGCTACTTTAGCTCTGTCATAGGTAACAGACATTTGAGGCAAGCCCGCAACCTTCTCCACAGAAATGTCCGCTGCTCCCTCAATATTCTCGATAGCTTTTTCCACTTCCAGCGCTTTTTTGTAAAGGATATCCAGGTCTTCGCCAAAAATTTTGATGGCCAGGTCTGCTCGTACACCGGTAATCAGCTCGTTGAAGCGCATTTCTATCGGCTGGGTAAACTCATAATCTACTCCGGGAATCACCGAAAGTGCTTCTTTGAATGCATCTGCCAGTCCATCTTTTGTTTCGGAGGTCACCCAGGTAGATTTGGGTCTGAGTTTGATGATAACATCCGTTTCCTCCATGGACATGGGATCCGTTGGCACTTCAGCAGCACCGATACGCGTTACTACCTGGTCTACCTCTGGGAAAGTCTTCAAGATCTTCTCGATATTGGTCACGATCTCGACTGTTTCACTCAGAGAGGTTCCTGTTTTGAGTACCGGCTGTATCACGAAATCTCCTTCGTCCAAAGTAGGTACAAATTCTCCTCCCATACGGCTAAACAGATAAACAGCTCCCACGAGCAAAGAAAATGCCAGGGAAAGTACAATCGCTTTTCGCTTCAAGGCCCAGGCAATGGTGGGTCTATACCTTCGCGACAGCCAATCTATCAACAATTTTGACAAGGTCTTTTTATCCGGATTGCCCGGCTTGATGAAAATAGACGCCATCACCGGAACGTAGGTAAAACAAAGAATCATGGCTCCCAGCAGGGCAAAAACGAATGCCAGTGCCATGGGTCTAAACATTTTCCCTTCCACTCCTACCAGTGACAAGATTGGAATAAAAACGATGATGATGATCAGCTGTCCGAATACTGCTGAATGCATCATTTTAGTAGCCCCTTTGAAGGTAATGTGGTTGATCAGAGTTTGTTTTTCGGCACTGGCCAGCCCTGCCATTTGCTGGCGCTCAGCCGTTATCTTAAAGGCGATGTATTCCACAATGATCACGGCACCGTCGATGATGATACCGAAGTCAATTGCTCCCAGACTCATCAGGTTGGCATCTATGCCAAAAACATACATAAGGGATAAGGCGAACAAAAGACTCAAGGGGATGACAGAAGCTACCACCAGACCGGATCTGAAGTTGCCCAGCAACAATACCACTACAAAAATCACGATCAGACAGCCCAGGATAAGGTTTTCGGCGATGGTAAAGGTCGTTTTCCCAATCAATTCGCTTCGCTCTAAAAAGGCATTGATGCTGACACCGGGTGGGAGCGTCGGAGAAATTTCAGCTACCCTTGCTTTTACAGCCTCGATAACGGCCTTTGAATTTGCTCCTTTGAGCATCATTACCTGACCCAGCACTTTTTCTCCCTCTCCGTTTCCGGTGATGGCTCCGAAGCGAGTAGCCTTGCCGAAGCCTACTGTTGCAACATCCCGGACGTAGACCGGAACGCCTTTTTTATTTTCAACGACGATATTTTCAATGTCTTCCAGCGTACTTGCCAATCCCTCGCCCCTGATAAAATAAGCCTGATTGTTTTTTTCTATGTACCCTCCACCTGCAATGCTATTGTTCATCTCCAAAGCCGAAAAGACCTGAGCAAGCGAGATATCCAAGCTTCTAAGTTTGTCGGGATCTACTGCCACCTCGTACTGTTTGAGGTACCCACCCCAGGTATTTACCTCTACCACTCCGGGAATTCCTGATAACTGGCGGCGAACAATCCAATCCTGAATCGTCCGTATATCCGTCAGCGAATATTGGTCTCTGTATTCAGGATCTACCTCTATCACATATTGGTAGATTTCACCCAAACCTGTTGAAATGGGCCCCATGAAAGGCTGACCAAAGCCGGCAGGTATCTTTTCTTCGGCACTTTTGATCTTTTCTGCGATCAACTGGCGGGGGAGGTAGGTTCCCAGATTATCATCAAAAACAACGGTTACGACAGAAAGTCCAAACTTTGATATGGATCTTATTTCCTGTACTCCCGGCAGGTTTGCCATTTCTAATTCTACCGGATAAGTAAGAAACTTTTCGACGTCTTCGGTAGCCAGGTTGCGCGAAGTGGTGATGATCTGAACCTGGTTGTTGGTCACATCGGGTACTGCACCGATGGGAATATTGGACAGGGCATATAAACCGAAGCCGATAATTCCTGAAGCGAACAAAAGAATGATCAGCTTGTTGTTTATACTGTATTGTATGATGCGTTCCAGCATTAGATGGTGAATTTAAATTTCACCAAAAGTAGTGTAGTAACCTATGGTCTTTCTGTAGCATTTCTTAAGATTGTCTTAAAAAGAGATGACTACAGTAGTACCTTTTCCCTGTTCGCTGCTCAAG
>JALQTV010000330.1 GCA_023268675.1 Saprospiraceae bacterium
GGTAGAAGGCACGGCAACCTTATCGCGACCGGCCATCATCAGCTGCAACAATGCCATTTGTGCGGTCGCATCCTGCATGGCTACCCTGTCGGGTGCAAAAAACACATAATCCTTGCCTCTGCTATAATTTTGAAGCGGAGAATCCGGATGCAGGTGTGCATACAATATTTTTTCTGTCAGGGTAAGGGGGCGACCCAAAACCTCGCGCGCTTCGGCTACTCTGGCGGGCAACTTTGCGTACAGGTTCTTGATAAGTTCGATATCAAATGCCATAAATCGCAGATTTTTTATTGAAGAATGCAGTATGCAGAAAATTTGCCACAAAAGTACAATTTTCTGCCATTTTTGAAACTTCTTTCCCTTAAGGAATGCTTCCTGCCGTATTTTTGTTCGGACAAAAGTTCTTTTCTGCGACCCAAAAATCCACTTTGATGCGTTTGCTCCTATTCCTCCTTTTCCCCGGTTTTGTTTTTTGCCAGGGAAGTCCCCTCCCTACCGACCACCCGGCCTATCCCCTGCTCGATAGATTGGAAATTTTACAAGGAAGCAATGATCACTTTCACGCTTCGCTCAAATACTACGATCGACAAGATGTTGTCTCCTTCCTCCTGGCTTTGGACAGCACCCTGGCGGCTCAGAATGCAGCGGACCTGGCCTACCTGTTTGCCGACAATGCCGAGTGGCTGCCCGACAGTATCACTACAAGACCGAGTAAAAAACCTTTCTTAAAGCATTTTTATCAGAGTCCTGCTAACTTTTATGAAATTTCCAAACCTGATTTTTTCCTCAAAGTCAATCCCCTGCTTCGCCTCAGCGTTGGTTTTGACCCCGGGGACGAACAGCCACTTTTTGAGAACAGTCGGGGGGTAGAACTTCGAGGCGGGATCGACCAGCGCATCTATTTTTATGCCAATATCCTGGAATCGCAGGCCAGGTTTCCTTCCTATGCCCGACAATGGGTGGATAAATACCGGGCTGTTCCGGGTGCGGGACTCCACAAAACCTACAGGAGTACCCTATTCGACCTTTCAAATGCCTATGACTTTCTCAACAGCCAAAGCTATATCTCCTTCAAACTTACCCCGCATGTAAATACCCAATTTGGGTATGGCCGCAATTTTATCGGCCATGGTTACCGCTCCTTGCTACTTTCCGATTTTGCCTCCAACTACCTGTACCTCAAACTCAACTGGCGGGTGTGGAAATTGCACTACCAGAATGTTTTTGCAGAACTTGGACATACCTCTCCGGCGCAACAGGCGGGTGACGGGCTGGTGCCCAAAAAATACATGGCGGCACATCACCTGAGTATCAACATTCGCCCCAACCTGACTATTGGTCTGTTTGAAGCCGTCATTTTCGAACGCAACAATTTTTTTGAACTGAACTACCTCAATCCTCTCATCCTTTACCGCAGCATAGAAGGGGCCCTGGGTAGTCCCGACAACGTCCTGATCGGCCTGGATGCCCGCTGGAACGCCTTCGGCAAAATACAATGGTACGGCCAACTCATGCTGGACGAATTCAAATTTGACGAACTGTTCCTCGAGCGACGTGGCTGGTGGGCCAACAAATACGCCTTCCAAGTCGGTTTGAAAGCCTTAAACTTGTTGGGCATAGACCACCTCGATGTCGCCCTGGAATACAACCAGGCAAGGCCCTACACCTATACCCACCGCGACAGTACGGCCAACTATGCCCATTTCAATCAGGCACTGGCCCATCCCCTGGGAGCCAACTTCAAAGAAGGTATTGTGCGTCTGCGTTACCAGCCCTCCCACAATTGGCTCCTCGAAGCCCGCTTCATCCGTTTCCACTCTGCCGATGACAGTCCGGGCAGCAACTGGGGCAGCAACATCCTTTTGTCCTACCAAACGCGAGAACAAGACTATGGCAACAGCATCGGTCAGGGCATCTCCTACAAGGGATTCATTGCCGGGCTGGACCTCAGCTACCAGGTCAAACACAACCTATTTCTCGACCTCAATCTCTTCTACCGACAAAAAAACAGTACCGACGACCGCCTCGACCTGCAAACCCGCTATGTCAGCAGTGGTCTGCGAATGAATTTGGGCAGGCAGAGGTTTGATTTTTGAGGGGGCTGCAAAGCATCTAAATAAACATTCTACAATTTGGTTGAGTACCTACGAATGGTTCGCAAGCCCTTGGATTTACAGGGAAATATCTCGGCAGTGTTAATTATCAATCCACGAAATGGTCCAGGGGACTTTTAATTTTGGCATACTCTGCTTTGCTGATGTGTAAATAAAGTTGTGTGGTCTTGATAGAATTATGCCCTAACAACTGTTGGATGACCCGGATATCCGTCCCCTGCTCCAGCAAATGGGTTGCATAACTGTGCCGCAAGCAATGTGGTGTCACATTTTTTCTAATCCCTGCTTTTTGGGAGGCACGTTTCAGAATCACTTGGACACTCTTTGAACTGTATGCCCCACCCTGTTGGCCTGGGAACAGAAAATCGGAAGGTTTATAGGCAATCCAATATTTTCTTAACTCATCCAGCAATTTGGCTGGTAGCGGAACCATGCGGTCTTTCAGTCCTTTGCCTTCCCGAACGTGAATGAACATCCGTTTGGAATCTATGTCGCCAATTGCCAGATTACAAACTTCTCCGACTCTCAATCCGGCACCGTATAGGGTCATGATAATACATCTGTGTTTGAGATTTTTTATGTTGGACAATACCCCTTTAACTTCTTCGGGCGACAACACAGTAGGAAGGAACTTTTGTTTCCTGTCGGGATACAGATAACTGATCTCTATTTCTCTTTTATAGACTTCGCGGTAGAATAAACGCAATGCGCCTATCAGTTGCTTTTGTGTAGAGAAAGAACAATGCTCTGTCTTTACGCAATGGAAAACGAAATCCTGGATGGCACGTTCTGACCTGTCTTTTAAGGGTATTTCAGAAAAATCGCGAAACTTACCAATCATACTTGCATAATTTTTAATTGTATTCCTGCTGTATCGCTTAACTTCCAGAATATTCTTGAAATAGTCAATAGGATCCATTTATAATCAAGTTTAGCTATATATTCCATTTAACCAGAAGAGGTAACCATGATATCAGAAAAAATTTGTAAATTTTAGATCTTATTGCGGGTATATATTAGTTGTACCCCA
>JALQTV010000331.1 GCA_023268675.1 Saprospiraceae bacterium
CGCCAGTCACTAAAAGCTGCTTTGAACAGTCTCCCCAGTCAGCAACGGGAAGCTATCTATCTCAGATATTACAACAATCTAAGTACCAAAGAGATAGCTGAAGTTATGGGAGTTGCCAACCAAACTGTCCTCAACACCCTCTATCTGGCACTTAAAAAAATCAGAAATCACCTTTCTCTTCCTGAACTGATCCTGACTTTCTTTCCCCTGGCAAGACTTGCCTTCCACTGTGCTTAAGCAAAAGCTATGTGCGGCCTTCGGCCAAAAAATCTGCAACCAGCCCTGGTCAAGCCCTCTCACACAATTTTCCTTCCTTTTTTCGAAAAAAAATAAAATTCCTCTGATTGAGATTGGTATAAAACAATTGTCCGCTATTCTATTGAATAAAAGCTATATCAGCATTATTCTCCGGAGAAAAAAACACACCGGATCAAAAATCAACAATGAACCTGAAAAAACAAGAAAGTGAGTTGCTCGAGAAATGGCTCAATGATCCCTCTTTCTACTCCTGGGCAAAAGCAACAGACCTCCAGGCTGTCAATCAATGGGAACAATATTTTCAATCCAATCCCGAATTGCGGGAACTGGGAATCGCGGGTCGCGAACTGATCGTGGGCATTCCCTTTCGGGATATCCCGACAGATGAATCGAAAAAGCAGGCTGCTCTGAGCAAACTGATGCAAAGATTGGATGAAAACACCCCGAAAAAGCAGTCCACCTCTCAAATTCGAAGGCATTTACCCCTTCTTCCCCTGAGAATAGCTGCATCGCTTGCTTTTATTTTGCTGGCATCGGGATTGATTTATTTCCAACTCTTTTACAATCCCCAAATACTCATTGCCACCAATTACGGTGAACAATTGGAATACCAGCTGCCCGATGGATCAAAAATAACCCTCAATGCCAATTCTACCCTCAGCTATCGCACCCGCAATCCCCGTACAGTGCGAATAGAAGGTGAAGCTTTTTTTGAGGTCAGGAAAATCGCTGAAACAAACGAAAAGTTTCACGTCTGGACAAGCGACCTATCGGTGACGGTTTTGGGTACCTCTTTCAATGTCAATACCCGCAATGACGAAACCAGGGTTTTTCTGGAAGAAGGAAAAGTGAAACTGGAGTTGGAGGCCTCGGCCCAACCCATAGAAATGGAACCGGGAGACTTTATCGCCTATTCCAAAGGGAAACAACAACTGATCGAAAAGAAAAAAAACAGCTCCCTGCTTGAAAATGCAGCATGGAAACAAGGCAGCCTTATTTTCAAAGATACCCCCCTACCGGAGGCACTGTCTGACATAGAAGACATCTATGGCGTCAAGTTTGTCCTTCAATCCGACAAACTAAAGCAAAAAGTAATCTCAGGTGGTGTGCCAATCAAAAACCTCGAAGTGACCCTGCTTACCTTGAGTGAAATATATGGCCTGGAAGTCAGGAAAAATGAAAATAAGTACTTCCTCTACGAGTTAGAACCAGAAAAATAAGGGCTCTAAAGCCAGGAAAATAAAAACACTGGAGGGACCCCCTCAGGCCCACTCCAGAAAAATAAATAGTAAAACATTCAAAAGTATGAAACTTAACGCAGGTTTCAGTCAGCTACTATTGGCTGCACTATTCTTTATTGTTCAAAATAATGCCGGAGCAGCCATAGCAGACTCAAGGCAACAAGAACCTCTGAGCCGGGTGCTCGATAAAATAGGCGAAAAATACCAGGTCATCATTACCTATGATTCTCAATTGCTGGCTGATATCATAGTGCATTTCGAATTTATTCCGGGAGAAAATCTGGAAAAGGCTGTAAACAGGGCATTAAACACCACGGGACTCAGGTACCGACAACTTACCGACAAATACTACATCGTTTATAAAAAAACCCTCACCAATAAAAATAAGCTTAATAAGATCAAACGCAAATTCAACCAGATCGAGAAACTGGAAAAAAGCGAAAAAATCGAGATCAAAAAACAGCTTTCCGACCACAACAACAACCTCGACAATATCTTTGAAACAGCCCAGCAACTTCTTAGCGCCAAAACGATACAAGGGCAAGTCACCGACGAGCAAAACCAACCTTTAATCGGAGTCAACATCAAAGTCAAAGGCTCTACGCTCGGAACCGTTACCGACATAGATGGCAATTTTTCCCTTGAACTACCCGAAGATGCCAAAATCCTGATTTTTTCTTACATCGGGTTTGAAAACAAAGAAATAGTCATCGATGATCAGTCTTATTTCCAGATCACTCTGACAGAAGCCACCTCCCAACTCGAAGAAGTAGTTGTAATAGGATTTGGCACTCAAAAAAAGAAATTCACTACCGGAGCGATTACCAAAATCAAGGGAGAAGCAATTGAAAATGCCGTTCAAACCAGCTTCGAAGGCGCCCTTCAAGGCAGAGTATCAGGCGTTCAGGTAATTACCTCGAATGCCATGGCCGGCTCTCCGGTAAGCATCAGAGTACGAGGAACCTCCTCCATCCAGGCCAGCAGCGAGCCCCTTTACGTGGTGGACGGAGTACCGGTAGTTTCCGGCAATTTTTCCAAAAACAATGCCAGCAACTGGCGCCTGGCTACCGCAAACGAATCCAATGCCCTGGTACAACTCAACCCGGCAGATATTGCCTCCATTGAAGTACTCAAAGATGCCTCTGCGACCGCCATTTATGGGTCCAGAGGATCAAATGGAGTGGTTTTGATCACCACCAAGAAAGGAAAACAGGGCAAAACCAGATTCACTGCCGGCATTCAAAATGGTTATTCAAAAGAAACCAATCGCATAGAAATGCTGGATGGTCCCACTTACCTCGAGTTAGCCAGGGAAGCCTGGACCAATTCTCACCAGGACAACCTCGCAGATGACAATCCCAAAAACGACACCCAATACGATACCGGCAATGATTATCAAAAGTTTTGGAATGCCATCCTGCCACCGGGATTGACCCGCGAAATGGCAGAAAAAACTTCTACCGACTGGATTGACAAAACACTCCAAAGAGGAGGATTCCAGGAATTCAATTTTTCCGCCTCCGGCGGGGATGCAAAAACCCTGTTTTACATCGGAGGAACCTACCGGGACGAAAAGGGCATTTATGTAGGGAATAATTTTGAACGGTACAATGCAAGAGTCAACATTGACCA
>JALQTV010000332.1 GCA_023268675.1 Saprospiraceae bacterium
GTACCTCCCACCAACACTGTAGCACGACCATCTGCTGCACCCGGAACGCTCTCTTCTGCCAATTGCTGAGCTTGTACATTTATCCTTGGATCAATCACCTCTATATCTGCGCTTTTCACCTGTCCTTTGGAGTCTGTCACCTGGACCCGGTAAATTCCTCCCGGAATTCCTTCAAGGGTTGCTGTGGTAGATCCATTGGACCATTCATAAGTAAAGGGAGCCTCTCCCCCTGCCACTTCTACCTTGACTGCTGCATCTTTACCATCGCCCTCACAACTCACCCCAGCCAATTGGAAGCAACTCACATTCAAGGCAGTAGCCTCTTCGATTACAAATAAGCCCTTGTCAAGTGTTGAAACCCACACTGCTCCATCCAGATCCACTTCGATTTGTATCGGGAATGAACTGGTGTAGTATTCGGCTCCGCCAAAAGTCAACAATGCTTCTGTTTCAAAATTGTAGCGGGCAATGATTTCTGAAGCCAGCCATACATTGCCATCCCAATCGAAAATAAAATCCTCCAAATACCCTTCCAGGGCTTCCTCCGGTAATTCCACAGGGCTCCACTCCAATTTCTCGCTGACCGGCCCGATAAACCCATCTCCAAACATCCAGACTTTCCCATCTTTTTGGGCAAAGCCCTCAATATTAAAATAGCGTTCTATCAAATCCCAATTGTTGTCTTTTCCAACCAATACTCCATCTTTAGTGCCTATCCATAGCCTACGACGTTGGTCCTCAAAAATGCTATTGATGGCATCAGACCTGAGTTTGGAGTTGGTGGATTGATGCTGCTTTATCAAACGAGGAGTTCCGGATAGAGACACCTGTAGCAAACCTGTTTCTGCTGTTCCCAACCACAATTCATTGTTGGATTCTACCCAGTGAGCTGCCGTGATATCGCGTTGTGTAAGCCCAATGCCGGCAAGCATGCTATTGAATGCATCAGCTGACCAATCGATATTGGCATTGCCACCGGGGAGGGAAAGCAATGACTGTTTCCCTGGGGCAATTTCCAGCGGTTTTGCCAGGTTATAAGCCAGTAACTGGGAAACGCCCTTGTCATTGGCTACCCATTTGTTGTTGTCTGCATCTACAAAAAGGTTGTTGACAGGCAGGTTCCTTTCTACTGCACTCGCGCGGGTAACTTGCAGGCGCGTCTGGCCGAAAGCGACAAATGCGAAGACGGAAAAAATCAAGCTAAGCAGGTATCTCATAAGTGTAGGTTCTCAAAAACGTGTATAATTAGTCGGTTTTTATAACTCTATTTTCGTTATTCTATTGCTAATCAACGAGGGCATTATAATACCGTAAACGGCACAGAAAAAACTGTATTGCCCCACATCAGCCTTAGCTGCCCCTGGTTCGTCCCAGTTTCTACAGCATCTATGGTAAAGCGTTCAACCGATGTGTCCAAAGTGCCGATTTCCATGGATACCCGTCCAAGGTCCTGTTCCTCGTCATAAGACTGTCCGTTCTGGCCGGTTTGTTTGTTGATAATCAGCACCCCTCCCTCTGCCTCAGGGATAGAAAACAGAGTGTATTCTCCCGCAGGAACTTGCAAATCCCTCATTTGTATGGCCTTGTCCAAATAAAGGTGAGTCGCTTTATTGGCTCCTGTGCGCCAGCGTTTTCCCCAGGGTACAATGGCTCCGAACAGCGCTCTTCCTCTCTTTAAAGGTTGGCCGTAATCTACTGTCAGGTTTAACTCTCCAATGCTGGCAGTGGTTTCGGCTCTACCGGAAAGTTCACCCACTCCCTTCCCAGCTTCTTCGCTGACCAGGAATTGAGTCGCCAGGGACTCGTAATCAACACTTGCTGTCCGATAAACCTTTAATTTCCGCGTAGTGGATCCTGCATCCAGGTAGAGTATGCTTCCCTTTTCATCCACCAGGGACCACATGGTTCCTCGTGTCGGATGTTTGATAAACAGGGTATCCGAACCTGTTTTTGTCGCTTCAAAATTAACCGTTCGGCGGCCTGAAAACATCGGCTGTGTCAGGGTTGTCAGTTGTTGCGCGGCCATCTTACCGGATAGGATCTCGAAAGGCCAGTGGATCATATCCAGAAAAGGAAGCACCGCGGATGCTGAGCTGAAATTATAAACAATGATTTCATCCGGAGAGCGCAGCACCATTTGAAGGCTGTCCCGGTCTGTAGAAAAAGTAATATCATACTTTTCGATCAGATCCTCTTCCTGCATTCCGGGAGTTTTCCAGGCTGCCGCCGAAAAGGAACTCATTTCATAATCGGCACCCAGGTTCATTTCATAAGTCAGAAAACTCAATCTCGGAGAACGGAGAATGGCTTTGACCGACACCTGACCCGGTTCGATGCGAATGTCCTCAACCGCCAGGGTATCCTGTCCAAGCAGGGTGACAAAAGCAAAAGCATCCGGCTGATATGTTTCAGGACGATTACAGGAAAAAAGTAGCGGCAGTACGAATGCCGGTATCAGGTATTTTAAAGGCATTTTCATAGGCAATGTTTTTTGCAAAAAAAAAGATAAAACCCCAAAATAAGGAATTCGCCGCTCTATGCTTCCAGCGCAGCAAAGAAAAACAAAGAGGGATTTTACAATTTTAAAAGAATGGCTTAAATTGCACCAGCGAATTTTCGTTTTTACAAAATTCATGTAAACACCTTTCCCTGGACAGGATTCATCCGAGTTCTCTTTTCATACTTATTTTTTGAAAGATCATCTAAAAACATGGCTTCAGGCATCTTTTTTGTGTAAAAAAACAAGTGGATTAATATTTTTAGTCCAAAACAATAATTTACTTTGTGTAATTAATACAAAAAGCTATTAACCAAACCAGTTTATTATGAAACTTAATTTTGCAAAAAGCATCAAAAGCAGCCTGCTCACTATGGCGCTTTTGATGGCAGGCAACCTGATGATTGCCCAGCAATCCATTTCCGGAAAAGTGACGGATGCCGGCACAGGTGAGCCGCTCATTGGTGCCAATATCCTGATTTTGGGAACCAGCGTGGGTACCATCACAGATACAGACGGCAATTACAGCCTGACTGTACCTGAAGGCCGCGACCAAATTCAATTTTCCTACACAGGTTACCAAACCAGTGTTGCCATTTGGAACGGTCAAAGTGTATTGGAC
>JALQTV010000333.1 GCA_023268675.1 Saprospiraceae bacterium
ATCTTCTCTCCAGGAGCCTTTTACATTAGAGCCCCATCCTGCGGTAAATCGAATTTCATCTTCAAAGCGTTCAATTTTTTGCAGTCTGACCACCTGCCCTTTCAATTCGCGGGCATTGTTGTAAAACTTGATAAAAAGCTCGCAATGCCAACTTTGTTCTTCCAGCAAGTTGGAAAAAACCATGTCGAGGTAAATATAGCGGCTTTCGGCAGCACTAAACTGTTTAAGGTACACTCTTTCATCCTCAATCACATCGTCATAAGGGCCTTCGTACAACCTCACTGTATCCAGATCCATATAAGCAGAACGCTCGCCAATTTCATCATTCACCTGTCCATCTTCAACGTAAAAATACTTATTGGCTACTTTCTCTCCCTGTACCGTTGCTTCCCAATAATAAGTGCCTTTTTTCCAGAAAGCCCCCTCTGTTTTGTTTCCCCATCCTTCTCTGATATACACAATGGGGTCAAATTTGCTGACTCTTTTTTTGATGGGAAGGAAACACAATTCCCGTTTCCCTTTTTTCAATGCGTAGCATTTCAGATCCAGTTCTATGTCCCAATCTTCCTCATCGAATCGCTTGTTATAAAAGGAGAATTCTGCGTAGATATAAGTAGTATTAAATCTATCAAAAACCTGGCGGTACTTTTTCTTATTTTCGGCAAGCCACTCTGTTGAAGCATAGACTTTTAGTTCTTTGAACTTGAAATTTTTGGTTTCAGTATGTTGGTAACTTTCCCTCATTAATAATATGTTCACATTGTTTACTCAATTTAATTATTTCTTTCAATAAAAGCACAAAAGAGCGCGAGAAAAAGTCACTGATCCAGTACCTTTATCATTTTTAAAAAAAATCACCTGCAAAAAGCCTCAAATGAACCAGCTCGAAAAATTTGCTGAAATCACCACCTTCTTCTTTGATATTGACGGCGTTTTCACTGACAACAACCTACTTATAACAGACCAGGGAGAATTCCTCCGCGTCATGAACGTAAGGGATGGCTATGCTGTAAAACGCGCCATACGTGCCGGTTACAGAATCATTGTAATCACCGGCGGAAGTTCACCCGGAGTCACTGAAAGGCTCAAAAGTCTGGGAATAGAGGAAATACATACCGGCAGAGAAAAAAAACTGGAAGTATTTGAACGCATCGTGGAAGCTTCTGAAATGGAGCCGCAGGAAATACTATACCTGGGAGACGACCTTCCGGATTACCCTGTTATGAAAAGAGTCGGATTGCCCTGTTGCCCTGCCGATGCAGTTCCTGAAATATTGGAGCTTGCGAAATACGTTTCTCCCTATCGCGGAGGAGAAGGATGCGTCAGAGATGTCATTGAAAAAGTGATGCGGATCCAGAACCTCTGGACCGTACCACAAGACTAACTGCAATCTCATGTCAACTTTCCGAGCACTTTGGGTACTGCTGAGAGTTCCCAACTTATTGATTGCCATACTCACCCAGGTATTACTCTATAGTCTGGTCATTTACCCCTCACTAAACAGTAGCAGCATCCCTCCCAATTTGCAGTTTAAAGACCTGTTGTTGCTAGGCCTTGCCACAGCTGCCATTACTGCAGCAGGCTATATTTGGAATGACATCGTTGATTATCCAATAGACTGTGTCAACAAACCTAAAAAAGTCATTATCCAAAAGAGTGTTTCCCTCCGCACGGCTTATTGGCTTTATGCCTGTATCAGCCTTTTGGGATGGATTTTCACCCTTTACCTCGCTTTTACTCATAATCGTTTGCCACTCGTAATATTGTATCCTCTGGCAGCAGCAGGTTTGGCCTGGTACAGCCTTCGGCTAAAAGGAAAGGCTTTTTGGGGGAACTTTGTAGTAAGCGTTTATTGTGCTGGTGTGCCTGCCCTGGTATGGATCGCAGAAAAAGATAGTCTTATCCAATTGCAGTTGCGATCCCCTGAAAGTCACGACTTCGTTATGAAAACAATGCTCGCATATCTGACGTTTGCCTTCCTCAGTACCTTGTTTAGAGAAATTGTAAAAGACCTGGAAGACCTGAAAGGAGACGAACAACACAAGCTGCGAACCCTGCCATTGCTAATTGGAATTCCGGCGACTCACATGGTTTTACTGCTAACCGGAGCTATTTTGGTCATTTGTTTGTTGATTTGGGGAATTAGAATAGAATTAAAAACCGGAGGATGGTTGATACTTTCTATGACTATGACCGGACCTATGCTTTACAATTTGTGGCAATTGTGCAGACCCGGCTCACGCCAAACATACCATCAGATAAGTAGTATTACCAAAGCAGTGATGGTGGCAGGACTCTTACTTTTACTCATCACACATTATGTATATGTCTGAAAAACTCATGCCATTGAAAAAGACTGTCATTCTTGCATCCAAATCTCCTCGTCGTCGCCAGCTCCTCGAAGCTGCAGGCTTTACCTTCGAAGTGGTTCATTTAGACATACCTGAAGATTATCCAGCCAATCTACCCGCGAACGAAGTAGCCCCCTTCCTTGCCCAAAAAAAAGCTGCAGGTGCCAAGGCTTTTTTACAAAAAGACAAAGTCCTCCTATGTGCAGATTCCGTTGTCATACTGGAAGGAAAGGTCTATGAAAAAGCAGCTGATTACCAGGAAGCTTATGCCATGCTTAGTGAGTTATCCGGCAAGGTTCACGAAGTCATTACAGGAGTTTGTCTGAAGACCCCCGAGCGGGAAAAAGTTTTTGCCGGTCATTCTCTGGTACATTTTAGCGAATTGAGTCATGAAGAAAAAGACTATTACATCCGGAATTACCATCCCTTTGACAAGGCCGGATCCTATGGCATTCAAGACTGGCTGGGATGGTGTAAGGTCAAAAAGATAGAAGGAAGCTATTCCAATATTATGGGCCTTCCCATGGAGTTGGTTTACAAAGAAATTGATGGAATGTAATAGCAAAGTATTTGCCCCTCTTGCTTATTCTGCCCTCAGAAAAATTCCTGCTCCAGGCATAAAACTTCCAATGTTTTCACCCCCGGAGCCCGGTTTGGAAAGGATCCTTATATTTCATCCTCTACTTTCTCTTTTTTGGTCAAATAAAAGTGGTATAACAACAGTGCCAAGCCTCCCATCAAAAAAATCAT
>JALQTV010000334.1 GCA_023268675.1 Saprospiraceae bacterium
TGGCTATCAAACCCAGTGCGGCCCAGTTTGGAAAATCCAGGGAGGGAAAAATTTTTTGCAAGGCAAGACAAAAAAGCAAGTTAAAAAATAGTCCGCCAATAGCACCTTCCAGGGTTTTTTTAGGGGAAACACTGGGCATAAGAGGCGTTTTCCCCAGGAGTGAACCTGAAAAATAGGCCCCGGTATCATTGATCCAGGTAAGAAATAACAGCCCAAGCAACAAGTCTGTACGGTAGTACCCTCCGTGGAAGGCGATCAGGAAGATGATGCCAAAAGGCACGCCGATATAGAGTGTTCCCATGGTGATGTAGGCAATCCTATGGATAGCATTTGGAGACTTGCCGAGCAACTCTGTTACCATCAAAAGGCAGAACAACACGCCCAGCCACAGAATAATCTGCAGAGGATCTACCTGATCCGGCCCAAAAGGGAAAATATAAGAAGCTGAAGCTACCATAAAGGGCAGCAAACCGGGAAGCATTGCCCTTACGACTGCTCCAGATGACCCGGGTAGTACGATGGAATAAAATTCCCAAAGACAGACACTAAGAATGATGCCAAACAGCAACACAAAGGTCAGTTCTCCCGCCAGTATGCCACCAATCATAGCGATAACAAAAAATATGGCAGTGATGACCCGTTTTCTTAAGTCACTCATAAATCTTCCTTGAAATTAATGGTTTCGTTTTTAACTGCTTGTCTGCTGATCCACCATCCTGTAAGAGCCATTAGAGCAGTACTTGCCAGGACTGCCGCCAGGGAGGGAGGTCCCTCAAGCTTTGCTTCTCCTGCCAATTCAAGCATTTCCGGATTTATCCAGGGTAAAAGTACTTGCATGCCATTGATTACCAAATGTGCGATGATGGGAACCCAAAGGTTGTTTGTCCAAAAAAGGAGATACCCCAAACAGGCTCCTAACAACATTCTCGCGAAAAAACCTGCCAGTTGGAAGTGAAAAAGACTGAAAATAGTGGCAGTTATCCAAATCGCAAGATGAGGTCTCCTGCTTATTTTTTGTAGGTACTGCTGCAGAATGCCTCTGAACAGCAACTCTTCTCCAAGGGCAGGAGCTACTCCTATCAACAACAAATTGAACAGAAGCTCTGAAGGTTGCTCCATATTTAGTAGTTGTTTTAGCAACCTGGCAGTACTCTCTTCCATGCCAAAGGCCCATTCGGGCAAAGGAAGCTGACTGTTCCACCAAAGCAACCACTGTGCCGGTGGGAAACTGCACAAAAGGAAAATACCACCCGCCAAAATAAGCACCGGCGAAGGAAGTTTGTTTAGTTGGAAAGCCTGCAACCAGCTTTTTTTATAGAAAAAAATACCAAAAGCCAGAGCCGGCAAGGTAAAGGTGAAAAGGTGGCTGACAAGCTGCACACTTCGCAGTGTATTTCTTTCTCTAAGGGTAGCCTGAAAGTTTTGGTCGAAAAGCCATTGTTGCATGTCATTCCCCCCGATAAATTTTACCAGGAGACTGCCAAGCAAGGCCCCCAGGAAGACAAATAGCAATAAAAAGAAAAGGAAACCAGGCGTGGAATTTATGAATTTATTTTCTTGATAATCAGTCATTTATATCTGATTTATTCTTTTGGTAGCGGAATGCATTTCCCTTTCTCACAAGCTTATAAAAATAATTACCTTTGCTTCAAATAAAAAATAAAGATACACAGCTTATGACAAGATTAAGCGTAAACATCAATAAAATTGCTTTGCTGAGGAATGCCAGAGGAGGCAACTTGCCGGATTTGCTAAAAGTCGCTTTGGATATGGAGGATTTTGGTGCTCAGGGAATTACCGTGCACCCGCGCCCGGATGAAAGACATATTCGTTATTCGGATATTCCCATATTGAGGCAAAATATTCGTACGGAGTTTAATATAGAAGGAAATCCCACAGAGTCTTTTCTGAGATTGGTGGAGGAAAACCCACCGGCACAGTGCACCCTGGTACCGGATGACCCACAGGCCCTTACCTCAGATCACGGTTGGGATACGATCAAACACGAAGCTTTCCTCACTTCTACCATCCTTCGTCTGAAGGCAGCAGGGATTAGGGTATCTATCTTTCTGGATCCGGACGAGCGAATGGTAGAGGGGGCTAAAAAAGTGGGAGCAGATCGCATTGAATTTTATACCGGCCCGTATGCACATCAGTTTGTTTCTGACAAACAGGCTGCTGTAAGGCCGCATATCCGCGCAGCTATGCTCGCTAACGAGCTTGGCTTGGGAATCAATGCCGGACATGATTTGAATCTAGACAATCTTGCCTTTTACAGGCAACAGGTCCCCGGTCTTATGGAAGTTTCGATAGGACACGCCTTGGTTTGCGATGCACTGTATTACGGACTCAAAAACACGGTACAGTTATATCTCAGACAATTGACGTGATTTTCAGGCAGATCCTTGTTATCTTACCCGGGAATACAATACGATATGGATCACCGGCAAGCTTTTTTGGACTACCTCGCATTTGAAAAGCGTTATGCAAGCCACACTTTGGCTGCTTACGACAATGACCTGAAACAATTTTTCGGGTTTACCCGGGACATGTACCAAACAGAAGATCCTGTACTGATCAGGCATTTTATGATCCGTTCGTGGATGGTAGAGCTGCTCGAAAATGGGATGAGTACCCGAACCATCAACCGTAAACTATCGAGTTTAAAGTCTTTGTTTGGTTTTTTAATCAGAAGGGGAGTAGTTGAGGCCAACCCTGTAAGAAAAATTGCGGCTCCCAAAGTCGCCAAAAAATTGCCTGTGGTAGTCGGAAAGGGCGACCTGGATCGGATGTTCGAAGCACTATCAAAAGGGAATGACTTTGAGACTACCAGAGACAGGTTGGTGTTGCAGTTGCTCTATGGTCTGGGTTTGCGTCGCTCAGAATTGATTGCAATTGAAGTTAAGGATGTAGATTGGCAAAGAAACCAGGTTACTATTAATGGGAAAGGTGCCAGGCAGCGAAAATTGCCATTGGGAAGAGCATTGGTACAAGCACTGGAAGAGTATCTCCGCTTGCGCGAAAAAATTTTTCCGGATTCAGAGATACCGCATTTGCTATTGACCAATAAAGGAAAAGCGATCTAT
>JALQTV010000335.1 GCA_023268675.1 Saprospiraceae bacterium
CTTCGTGCAGTCCAGTTCCGATGGTGTGTATCAGGCACTTAGCATGGAATACATCCTGGGAATCATTTTTGCGCCCCTGGCCTGGGTCTTGGGAGTACCTTCACAAGACATTCTGATGATCGGGCAATTGTTGGGGGAAAAAACCATCCTCAATGAATTTGTAGCTTATGCTTCTCTATCGGAGGCCATCCCGACAGGATTGCTGAGTGAAAAGTCTATCATCATTGCTACTTATGCACTCTGTGGTTTTGCCAACTTTGCGTCAATAGGCATTCAGATTGGAGGCATAGGAGCCATTGCTCCGGGTCAACGGCGAACGCTCACAGAATTAGGCTTTAAGTCACTCATAGGCGGTACGCTCGCTGCCTTCCTGACAGCTTGTATCGCCGGGGCACTGGTTTGATTTTGAATCAGAGCTTGTTCACTTGGTTCAGGGTCCTGTGAATTTGCCCTCTGTGTCTGCGAAGGTGATGCTGAAAAAAGTCCACCATGCCCCATAGACTCAATCTTCCTACCACTGCATGGTTGAATACTGCTTTGTGGTAAATCTCATCCGGAATGGTAATCAGGTATTCTCTGAGTGATTTTCGTTGTTGCAACCACTGGTTTTTCATTTCCGGAAAACTCATTTCCGGCATATCATCCGGTCTGACGATGGCAGGTGCCTTGACCTTAAAGGGACTTGAAAAAGCCAGGCGCAGTTTTGCGAGTCTCAAACTGCTTTTCCATCCTGCTGCTTCAATCTCCACCGGTTTGCTAAGTTTTTTCTCCAGATATCGATGAGCCATATGTTCTGCTTTTATCAGATGGTACAAATTTTCTTTGACTGACCAGGCTTCCTCAGAAGGTTTTTTGCCAAGCATTTCTTCCGAAATTGGTTCCAGGTGATTCAGCAAGACTGCTAATTCCCGGTCAGCCAGGTCAAATTTTACAAAAACCTTTTCGCGCATAGGAATAAATTTTGGTTAAAAAACTAACTTTTGGGAAGGTAGCATTTTATTTCAGCTTCAGATGTTTGGGTATTGGAAAATTTTGCCTTTTCTTTCAACTGAATAAAACCAACTTCTGTCGTTCATAAAATACACACAATATGTTTAAAAGAATGTTCATGCTAGTCCTGGCAGCATTAGTCGCCTTTCCTGCCTGGGCCCAACTCAAAAAATCACCAGACAGAGCCGAAGGAGATGGCCCCTATCCACAATTGATCATACGGGGAGTTACCCTGATCAATGGAAATGGCGCACCTCCGATTGGCCCCATGGATATTGTCGTCGAGGGGAATGTCATCACAGAGGTCAAACAAGTAGGGTATCCGGGTGTAGAAATCAATGAGAACAGACGCCCCAAACTAAAACCGGGGGGTAAAGAATACGATTGCACCGGGATGTACCTCATGCCTGGCTTTGTTGACATGCATGGACACATTGGCGGGCAGGCTCAAGGAGCGTATGCAGAATATGTTTTCAAACTATGGATGGGACATGGGATAACCACCATCCGGGATCCATCAGCGGGCAATGGCCTGGACTGGGTATTGGAACACAAACGCAGAAGTGAGGCTAATGAAATTACCGCTCCCCGCATTTTAGCTTATACAGCTTTTGGCATGGGTGCCGAAAATGGCATCAATTCTTCAGAAGAAGCCATTGAATGGGTTAGGCAAAACGCCAAAAACGGAGCAGATGGCATCAAGTTCTTTGGGGCTTCCCCGGAAATCATGGATGCCGCACTGAGAGAAAACAAAAAGCTGGGATTGCGCTCTGCCTGTCACCACGCCCAGATGGACGTAGCACGTTGGAATGTACTCAATTCAGCTCGCGCAGGGTTGACCAGTATGGAACACTGGTATGGTTTGCCAGAAGCGCTTTTTGTAGATCGTACCGTTCAGAACTATCCGGTAGATTATAACTATGCCAATGAGCAACATCGATTTGGTGAAGCAGGCAGATTGTGGTCACAGGCTGCACCACCTTACTCCGAAAAATGGAACCAGGTCATGCAGGAACTAATCGATCTGGACTTTACCATAGATCCTACTTTCAATATCTATGAAGCCAACCGAGATTTGCACCGCGCCAGACGAGCCGAATGGCACGAAGAATATACCATGCCGGGACTTTGGCGTTTCTATATGCCCAGCAAAATCTCCCATGGTTCCTACTGGCATTTTTGGGGTACTGAGGAAGAGGTGGAATGGAAAAAGAACTACCAGTTGTGGATGACCTTTGTCAATGAATACAAAAACCGAGGTGGCCGGGTCACAGCTGGTTCGGACTCCGGCTTCATTTTCCAGTTGTACGGTTTTGCCTACATTCGGGAGTTGGAGCTTCTTAGAGAAGCAGGATTCCATCCCCTGGAAGTTATCCGATCAGCTACCCTCAATGGTGCAGAGGCGCTTGGAATGGCTGACAAAATTGGAACAGTTGAAGTAGGGAAATTGGCTGACTTTGCCATAGTCGAGGAAAATCCACTGGCCAACTTGAAAGTGTTGTACGGTACCGGAGCAATTAAGCTTACTGAGGACAATGAAATAGTAAGAGTGGGTGGAGTAAAGTACACTGTAAAAGACGGTGTCGTTTACGATGCCAAAAAACTCCTCGAAGATGTTCGAATGATGGTAGAGGACTCCAAAAGGAACGAAGAATTCGAAATAGCACAACCGGGCAACGCTCCTAAAAAGAATTAATCAAAACCCTCCTTATTTTACCTGAAGGCTTACAAATCCAGTAAGCCTTCAGGTAATTCCATCTCCAATTTTTTGCCTTCCTTGTTTACTTTTGTAATGAATGGATCAATCAGCGGAATCATGATTTCCTTCCCGGCATCTGTCTGGACGAAAGCCATCCACTGCTGAGGATACTCTACTACCTTGGCAATGATGCCAATGACGGTTCCTTCTCCATCCAGCACTTCAAATCCCTTCCAGGTTTCATAAAGGTGCGTTTCCACTGTACCTACGGCTTCTTCCTTCAGAAACAGTGGAGTCCCGTTGAGTGCTTCGGCTGCTTGTCTGGTATCAACATCCTCCAGACGGATGATGTCTCCTTTTTCTCCTTTGACTTCGGCAATAAAATAAGGCAGA
>JALQTV010000336.1:0-2741 GCA_023268675.1 Saprospiraceae bacterium
TTCTGTTTCCGTGGTTGTGGATTACAGTAGCGGTAATTACCTGTACTATTGTTGGGTTGATTTCCGGGTTGTATCCGGCTTTGAAAGCAGCGCGACTGGATCCTATAGAATCCCTCAGATATGAATAACTCATGCGCAGGGAATTTTTTCTTCAGGTAAGTTTCCTGCTGTTCATCAATTTGCTGATCAAGCCCTTTTACATTTTCGGGATTGACAGGACCATACAAAATGTGGTCGAAACGGAAGTTTACGGCTGGTATTTTGCAGCTTTTAATTTCACTTACCTTTTCCAAATCATCAATGATTTTGGCTTGCAGACCTATAACAATGGCAAGGTCGCAAGGGAAGGCAGGATATCAGGCATACATCTGAGCAATATTGTTCGGATCAAATCTTTTCTGGGGCTGTTGTATTTGTTGGTAGTGTTTTTGGCACTGGTCATCTTTCAGTATCCTGCTATCCGTTATTCCTGGATATTATTGTTGGCAGCTAATCACCTGTTGAATTCCTGGGTCTTGTTTTTCCGTTCCGGCATTTCAGGCATGGGTCATTATTTGCGTGACAGTCTGCTTTCTGTGCTTGATAAATTTCTACTTATCCTTTTTTGTGGAGTATTGTTATGGGTTGATTGGGGTCAGGGGCCTTTTCAGATGATCTGGCTGATTCTGGCTCAGTTCGCCAGTTTGTTTGTAACAGTTATTGTAGCCGGTTTTGAGGTTTATCGCCTTTCAGAAAGGGGGAATTCGGCTTTTCACTGGCCTGAGCTCAGGCGTATGTTTCGGGAGAGTTTGCCTTATGCTCTGGTAGTTTTTTTGATGACGGCTTACACCAGGATGGATGCGGTGATGTTGGAGCGTATGTTATTGGAGGGCGCCAGGCAAGCGGGGATCTACGCTTCGGCATTTCGCTTGTTGGATGCGGTCAATATGCTGGGTTTTCTGTTTGCAGGCTTGTTGTTGCCGATGTTTTCGCGCTTGCTTGCGGCAGGAAGACCTGTAGAAGCGCTCGCAAGCTCGGGTTTCAGAGTGTTGATGTCGGGGGCCCTGGTATTGGTAGTGGCGGTTACGGTATTCAGTGAACAGATCATGAGTAGTTTGTACACGGAGGGAGGTGCTTATTCGGCTCGTGTATTATCGGCTTTGATTTGGAGTTTCCCGTTTTTTTGCGGCAGCTATATTTATGGTACCTTATTGACAGCCGGCAGGTTTTTGCGCAGGATGAACCTGATTTTTGCGGCTGGCTTGTTGCTGAATCTCTTGCTTAACCTACTGTTGATTCCGCGCTATCAGGCAGAGGGTGCTGCCGTGGCTACAGCGATCACGCAGTTTGTCATGTTTGTCGCCCAGTATGCATTGGCGCATCGTGTTTTGTTGCTGTCTTACGACAAAAAAGCTTTGTTGCTTTTGATTTTCTCGGGCATTGCATTGTATTGGGTAAGCATCCGAATCATTCTTTTCTTTCCTGTTGTTTGGTACATGCAGTTTTTCCTGGTATTGGGTATCGGCCTAATTTTTACCTTTGTTGCGGGTTTGATAAAAATTGATTTTTTTATAAAAGTCGTGCATTCGCGTAAACATTCTGACGTCTAAAGGTATCCTTTCAGCGTATTTACGCAAAAAACAAACGATCTATGTTGAACGATCAGGAAACAGGCAAGCCGGAGGAGCATCTGTTGGGAGTGCTTCGTACCCTTTATCGAAGGAGGAAATACATTGTCTACACTTGTGTGATTACGGGTATAGGAGCTGCAGTGATATCCTTGTTATTGCCCGTGTATTACCAGGCGGGGACGGTATTTTTATCGGCCAGTCCGGACCAGGCCAACCCGGGAGTTTTGTTTGGAGAAAGTGCTGCCCAGTTGAATTATTATGGCTCTTCCGGAGACACAGAAAGGTTGCTTACGCTGGCGGAGTCGAATGAATTGTTGGATTTTCTTGTGGATTCTTTCGATCTGTATGAGCATTATCGAATAGACCCTGAGCATCCGAAAGCGCCTTTTCTGATCAAGCGGAAGCTTAGGGGGCTTTACGAAGTATTGAAGACCAAGAGGGATGCCATAGAGCTCAGGGTAGAAGACCGGGACCCCTTACTGGCTGCTGCACTTGCCAATGCAGCCCGGGATAAAATTGCTCAAATGGCACTTGAATTGATCCGATCTGCTCAAGTCAAGGCAGTAAATACTTTTGGCACAGATATTCAGGGCAAGGAAGATCAATTGGATGCTTTAGCAGACAGTTTGCAGACCTTTCGGCAAAAATATGGCATTTATAACCTGACAGCTCAGTCTGAAAACCTGACCCTTCTTTACACCCGGTCGATGTCTGAGTTGGCTCGCAATCGTTCCAAACTGGATTTTTTGAAAAGCAGTCCGCAAATACCTGTGGACACCATAGCCTACCTCAGTGCCACTGTTGTGGGCATTGAAAAAGAAGTAGAAACGATCAAAGAAGAGATGGATCGCTTCAACCAGGGAGTTTACAAAATGAATTTTTATGAGCGTCAATATTACGACATCAACGAAACGCTCAGCGAGTTGAAATTGAAGCTCAAACAATACGAGTCGATCCTACAAGCCGATGCGCCGGCCCTGATTCTTGTAGAAGCTGCTGAGACTCCCATTGTAAAGTCCCGCCCCCGGCGAAGTTTGTTGGTTGTAATGGCTGTTTTTATCGCATTTTTCATGAGTATTTTAGGGGTATTGGTGCTGGATGCCTATCGGAGGGTGGATTGGTCAAAAGTGT
>JALQTV010000336.1:2751-3063 GCA_023268675.1 Saprospiraceae bacterium
CAGTTGCTGCGGAGCGCCTTGTGATCTTTTTTCTCGGTCTTACGGTTGTGAGTATTTGGTTGGGTATTGCTATGGAGGAATATGTTTTCTGGTCGATTCCGGTGTTTTCCTTGCTTATCTTTTTGGGTGTTGTAGCTTTCAAAAAGTTGTTTTTTTTCCTGTTGTTTTTGATTCCTTTGTCCACGGAACTTTACCTGCCCGGTGGTTTTGCTACTGATTTTCCGACGGAGCCATTGATGGTGGGTTTGATGGTAGTGACTTTGCTTTGGACGATCCAGCGTTTCCCGGACCTGGATATGGGCTTTTTGAAAC
>JALQTV010000337.1 GCA_023268675.1 Saprospiraceae bacterium
AGCCTGAGAGATACAATAGAGGTATTGGATTGTAAGGCACCAGCGCTGAGTTGTCTGAATGCGATTGCTGTCGAACTAATGGCAGTAGATTCCAGTGGAGACGGAACCATAGACGGTGGACAGATGGTGGTTTGGGCAGGAGATTACGTGACAGATAGTCGGACAGATTGTTCGGCGCCGATTCGATATTCCATTCATCTGAATGAAACCTCCAATCCGGGTCAACCGAGTTTGCTGGAACAATTGCAACTTTTGGGTGATAGGCCCCTATGGTCGGTATTAGATGTAAATCAGGAATACCTTGAACTGAGTTGTGCCGATGCAGGGAGTATCCGGGAAGTGATTCTGGCAGCATGGGATGAGGCTGGTAATGGTTCTTGGTGTCAGACTTACCTACTTGTGCAAGACAATAGCAGTTTGTGTGGCGGCTCTAGCGGGCCTGTAGTAGCAGGAAGGATAGCGACAGAGGCGAATCAGGCTGTGGAAGGGGTTGAAGTAAAGTTGAGTGGTCATTCCTACGATGAATTGGTGAGTGGGACGGATGGGACTTACCGTTTCAGCAAACTCAGAGAGGGAGATGATTACACCATTACACCTTTCCTGAATGGAGATTATACCAATGGTGTCACGACTTACGACCTGATAGAAATAGGCAAGCACATCCTGGGAGTGAAGTCTCTGGACAGCCCATATAAGATGATTGCGGCAGATGCAGACAACAATCGCTCCATAACGGCACTGGATCTGGTGAAGTTGCGTCGTTTGATCTTGCATGTAGATACCGTCCTTTCCAACAATACGAGTTGGCGATTTGTGGATGCGGGCTTTGATTTTTCCGATCCGTCAGATCCATGGAAAGATCCCTTCGCTGAATTGCTGAACCTGAATGACCTTGATGAAAGTGTGTTGGAAGGAGATTTTGTGGCAGTAAAGGTAGGAGATGTAACCCTGGATGCGAAGGCAAACAGCCTGATGTCTGATAACCGGGGCGAGGGGGGAGTTTGGCAAATGGAAATAATAGACGCTTCTTTGGGAGTGGGTGAAACATACCGGGTGGATGTTGCAGGGGAGCTGTCCAACCTGGCAGGTTGCCAGTTTACCCTGAACTACGACTCGGAATCCTTGGAATTGATGGAGGTGACCTATGGGGTTGCGGAAGCTGAACATATAGGTATGAAATATGCTGCGGAGGGAATGCTTACGGTGAGTTGGAATGGTACTGCAAGGGAAGGAGCTTTGTTTGGGTTGTTGTTCCGTGCCAAAAAGCCAGTGAATATAAGTGAGGCAATGGGTGTGGGTTCTGCATTGACAGTTGCAGAGGCCTATGACAGCAGAGGTAGCCTTTTGGCAGTGAGAATGGATTTTGAGCTGGAGAGGAGTGCTGGGGGTTATGCCTTGTACCAGAATATTCCTAATCCCTTCAGAAAAGCGACGGTGATAGGTTTTTATCTGCCGGAGGATGGTGAAGTGACGCTGACGCTTACAGATATTACCGGGAAGGTCAGACAGGTATCGCAAGGCAGGTATCGCAGTGGTTACAATGAGTTGGAATTAAAGATTGGAGATTTATTGGCGGAATTTGGAACTGGAATATTGTATTATACACTTGAGGCAGAAGGATTTACCGCTACGCGAAAAATGGTAATTCTGAGATAAACACAGATTGTAAAGCAGAAAAGAAAGCCTGATGAAAATAGCACTTATGCCATCACGACTATATGTTTTATTGGCATTCCTTGCACTGGGAATGTATTTTTTGCCGGAGGCAGGAGCCACTAATTTACAGCTAAAAAGGCAGCATTTTGAGGATTTGGGAGGAGGTGTTGCGCGGGTGAGTTTTGACATCAGTTGGGAGGATTCATGGCGCCTTGTAGAAGCTCCGGGCAACTGGGATGCTGCGTGGGTAGTGTTGAAGTACCAGCGCAATCGAGGAGGCGTGTGGGAGCATGCGTATATCGATATTAATAAGTTGACTATGCCGGCAAATGTCTCAGCACAACCTGCTTTGCTTCAGGATGCTTTGCCACACGAAGCTGTGACGAATCCTTGTGTGGGAATGTTTCTGTACCGATCTGCGCCGGGTACAGGGACATTTGCTGCTTCGGGCTTGTCTTTTATTTGGAATTATGGCGCACAGGGAGTGGAGGAAATCGGAGAATTTGTAGACTTGAGACTTATTGGGGTAGAGATGGTGTATGTTCCGGAGGGCAATTATTACCTGGGAAGTGGTGGATCGGAGGCAGATTGTTTTTCGGATGGCGAAGGAGGTGCCTTGGAGATTGCTTCAGAAGCTCCATTGACCTTGGGATCGGTATCTGTACCGGCTACTTTTCCAAAGGGATACGGTGGATTTTACGCGATGAAGTATGAGCTTGGGAATGCAATCTATGACCTTTTTTTGAAGGGTGTAGGTCGTCCCGGGCTACCATCCGGATCGGATGTAAGTGCGCCTGCGGGGAACCTGGATGCTTCCGAAGGTTTGTTGCTGGCCGATTGGCTGGGCCTGCGCCCGATGACGGAGTTGGAATACGAAAAGGCTGCACGGGGTGTTGAGGCACCGGTAGCGAATGAATATGCATGGGGCGATACGGTGTTGACGATTTACCGTGGACTGGCGCGCGCACCGGAAGGAAACAGCCGCTTGTCGTCGGGGGCATCCTATTGGGGTTTGATGGAGTTGAGTGGTGGCGTATGGGAAAGCTGTGTGGGAGTGGATAGTCCTGAAGGCCAAGCTTTTGACGGCAGTCATGGTGACGGGAATTTGGGGAGTCCGGCCTGGTCAGGTTTGTCTGCGGCAATGGGGCTACGTGGGGGATCAAGTCAAAGCGAGTGGGGATCCTTGCGGGTATCGGATCGGAGCTGGAGTGCAGGAGATGCGGGTCGGCTGAGTAGTGAAGTCAGCGACAAGGGATTTAGGTTGGTGCGCACGGCATCATCCCTGAGTTTGCCCACGGTAACAACGGTAAGTGTGGCAACAGGTGCCAGCAATTTTGCAGTGGGATCAGGTAATGTTACCTCAGATGGAGGATCGCCGGTAACTTCGAGAGGAGTG
>JALQTV010000338.1 GCA_023268675.1 Saprospiraceae bacterium
ATCAGAACTGGTAGAACCGCTGCTGTTGTATAAATACGACAAATTAACATAGGTTCCCTTCGGAAAAGTATAGTCAAGCCCCAAAGTAGAAGCAAAAGCGCCCTTAAACCAGGTAAACTCCCCCTTGAAACCTGCATTTTTAATATTGCCGGCCCAACCACCTCCGCTCACCCATTCGTTTCCATAGCGCCCGGCAAGCAACTGAAAGTCATAGCTTTTGTAATGAAAGCGCCACAAAGCTGCAAAGGTAGCATCCCTGAAACGGTCCGCCGCGGTCGCCACCAATTCTATGCTCGATGCATAGCCGGTGAAATATTTCACCCGAAGGGCATCTGCCCCCGGCCTTTCTTCGTAATCAAAATCCGTAAACGCAAAAGCATTAAACAAGTCATTCGGATTCCACACATTGCTAATGCCCCAATTGACGCGCTGCCGACCAGCTCTTATCTCCCAATTGCCTTTTGCGTATTCAAAATAGAACCTGTCCAGCATGCTGTGCACCACAAACCCAGGCTTGTCTACCAGTACCATTGAAAGATCGAAATAATCATTATTGGCATCTGCCACTTGCTCCGCAAAATTCGGATTGGACTTTATCCACTCTCCGTAAAAAATACGATTGCGCAACTCCGCTTTCACCTTCAGGTGAGCTGAAGCAAACCAGGTAAAATTGAGGCGATTGTGAAGCAAGTTGTCCTGAAAAAAAGTATCTCGCAATTGCCCTGAAACAGGAACAGGATAAGCATCATTAAAAAACAACAGCGTTTGCATGTTTTTTACATAACCCCTCAACTGCATTTTTTTCTCCTCTTGAGCAGTCAGGCCATTGCCAAAAAGCAACAACAAACTCAATGTGCAGCTTATCCTTAGAAACGATTTCATGCGTCGCGGTATTCATCTTTGCTGACTTTCCCATCGACAAGGGTAATCACACGCCTGGCGCGATCGATCACACGCTGATCATGGGTAGAAAACACAAAAGTCACCTGTTCTTCCCGATTCAACCTCGCCATTATATCCAGCAATTTTTCTGTAGAAGCAGAATCCAGGTTAGCCGTAGGCTCATCCGCCAAAATATAGTCCGGTTTGGGAGCCAGTGCCCTCGCTACTGCCACCCGCTGCTGTTGCCCACCGGACAATTCAGAAGGTCGTTTGTACATTTGATCCTCCAGACCAACTGCGTGTAACAACTCCCGGACTCTTGTATCCCTTTCATGTTTCGGTTTTTGCTGTAAAAGCAGCACAAACTCTACATTTTCCCAGGCAGTCAGTACCGGAATCAAATTGTAGGACTGGAAAACGAAGCCTATGTGATTTTTCCTAAAATCAATAAGAGCACTATCGGAAAGGGCATCTATATCGAACCCACCTACTTCTACATGCCCTGAACTCGGCCTGTCCAAGCCACCAATGATATTCAACAGCGTCGTCTTACCGGAGCCTGAGGGACCCACGATTGCTGTAAATTCGCCCTTGGTGATTTCGAGATTTACATCATTCAGTGCGTGGACCGGGATCTTGTCCGGGTTATATACTTTACTGATATTTTGAGTGATGATAACTGCTGACATCTTGCAATGGATTTATATTTTCCGAATGGCGGTGGCCGGTTTCAATGAAACTGCCTTCCAGGCAGGATAAATAGCCGAAAAAAGGGCTGTGAATAGCAACAAAAGCGGAACTTGCCAGTAAACATCCGGCAACATATCAAAATAAATGATTTCATTCATCCCATAACCGCGCAAGCTTTCTGAATACGCCGAAAGGTTCAAACCATGTTGTTGAAAATACCCAACCGTCAAAAATCCGGCAAGCAATCCCAAAGGAGCTGCTACCAGTCCAAGGAATATAGCCTCCAATACAATCATCAAAAATACCTGGATTTTATTCATCCCGATCGCCATCAGCATTCCCAATTCGCGGTATCTTTCCAAAACAGCCATCAGCATCGTATTGATAATTCCAAAAATCAGGGCCAGCATCACAATAACCAGATAAATCATAGAAATCACAGAAATCTGAGATTCATACATGGCTACATCAGGTGCCAATTCGCGATAGTTTTCAACCTGCAAGGCACGATGTTCCTGCTCCAGGGTTGCTTGTAAAGGAAAGGCCTGTTCTTTTTCATGCAACAACAAAGCCATTTCGTGAGCCACCGGAAAACCCGCTGCAGATAAAGTCAAACTGTCCACAAGCTCCGGAAAAATCAGCGGATCCAGGTCTTTTTTATGCACAAACAAATGTGCCTCATCAAAGGGCGTATTGTTGGTCTGGAAAATACCCGATACCCGAAACGCTCCTGAAACGATGTCATAACGACTGTCCTGAAATGTCAGTACCACTTTTGATCTGAGCTTCAGTTGTAGCTTTTCTGCCAGGCGTTGACTCACCAACAATTCGTTTTTTCGCGCTCCATCGAGGTATTTTCCTTCCAGCACTGATGATGGTAAGGTACTCACCATAAGCTCAGCATTTGGATCCACCCCAACAATGCGGACACCGCGTGTTCCTCTTCCGGAAGCTATCATCCCTTGAGCAAGCGTTCGCATGCTCACTCCCTTTACCTCTTCCTTGCCAGCGATATTAACCAATAGTTGGTCAGCTGCAGGAATGTAATATTTTGCTTCAAAATCAGATTTGAAGTTTTTCTCGTGAATCTGAACGTGTGACCAAATATTTTCCAGGGCACTTTTCGTATAATCATTGATCATGCCTGTAACAAACCCCGTCATAAAAAGCGCGGCCCATACTCCCAGGGTTACTGCTCCCATCACAGTGAAACTACGGGTTGGATTTCTCCAAATATTTCTCCAGGCCAGTAAAAAAAGCATAGACTCTTGTTTTAACGGTTTTTCATAGCTTCTACAACCTTCATTTTTCGGATCTTAAGCCAGGGAAACAAAGCCAGCAGAGAAGTAATCAGAAATACAATGGCTGCCTGCCATAGGAATATATTGACATTCACTTCTGTAGGAAAAACAGGTTCAAAACCAAATTTTTCAAGGGTCTCTGCCAAATCG
>JALQTV010000339.1 GCA_023268675.1 Saprospiraceae bacterium
TAGAGAAGGACAGACAGTTTACAGTTCACAGTTCACAGTTCACAGTTCACAGTTTACAGTTCACAGTTCACAGTTTACAGTTCACAGTTCACCGCCCACCATCCACTCCTACTGCGCAGAGCGGATCGCCTTCTACGATAGCCAGAGAAGTTACCAAATAAAGCAAGGTCCCCTCTTTCTCAGCGGTATAGGTACTCAATACCTCTCCGAAGAAATCGCGGATCTCCCCCAATTTCTCTCCTGCTTTCACTACTTCTCCCAGTGCTTTGGCAGGATACCAACAACCTTGGTGTGCTGCTGTAACTACCTGCATGCTATCGAGGTAAGTTACCTCTTTGTGTTGGATCGGAGTGCCCTCCAACACCTCCAGCGCTTTCAGGGTGTTTCTGATAGCCTCCACGTATTGTTCCACCTCTTCCTCGGACCAGCGCCCACACATGCCCAGTTCTGCAAGAAATCCGGGCACTCCCGCAGAAGCGGCACCACCGATGGAGCCATTCTCAGATACCGATCCTACCACCCAGGGAAAACCGGGAAAAGCTGACAGCTTGCGTGATTGTTCTGCTACCTCATCCCCTCCCAATTTGGAATAAATGACAAAAGGCACTAAAGCCTCGTGAATATCGCCCCCATGCAAGTCTATGTAAAAATCTGAGCACTGTTGCAACTGACTTACCGTGTAGGCAATGCGTTCACTGACGCTCCCCAGGGCTTTTCCCGGAAAAACGCGGTTGAGATTTTTCCCGTCATAGGGGCCGAAATACTGCAATTTTGCAAAAAAAGCCGGTGGATTTACCGGATGTATCACGACTACTGTTCCCATAATTTCGGCGGGATCTAATTGCCTTGCCAGCCTGATGGCTGTTTCAATACAGGGGTATTCTCCTCCGTGGACACCACCTGTGACCAGTATTTGCTTTCCGGGACGGCTGCCCGAAATAATGGTAAAAGGCATTTCAACAGGCGTCCCCGGAACAGGAACATATCCGCTTACTTTCTTCCCCGCATCGATTTGCACTCCCAAGACGTCAAAAAACTCTTTAAAATTCATGTTGCCGAAATTTTCAGGTTAGGAATAGTGTCGAAGCCGAAAATAAGCAAAGGAGGGTCGTTTTTGAATAAAATTTCCATAAATTTATTCGCTGTTCAAGTTAATTCGCAAAAAAATACCCAATGATGAAACACCTGTTAAACTTGCTTGTCCCAGCTTTTTTACTGGGACTTTCTGCCTGTGCCCCCAATGCTGACACAACTTCTGCCACGGATTCCTATCTTGATTTTTCCGACAGGGACGACCAATTTACCGGCGGCATTAAAATGATTCCTGTCGAAACCCCCAAAGGAACATTCAATGTTTGGACCAAAAGGGTGGGCAATAACCCAAAGATGAAGGTTTTATTGCTCCACGGCGGCCCGGGAGCCACACACGAATTGTACGCCTGCATGGATGGCTTTTTTCCGCAGGAAGGAATAGAATACATCTATTATGATCAATTGGGCTCCTATTACAGCGACCAACCTTCTGACACCAGCCTGTGGACGGTAGAACGCTTTGTGGAAGAGGTAGAACAGGTGCGGCAGGCACTGGGCCTCGACAATTCTAATTTCTATCTATTAGGCCAGTCGTGGGGAGGTATCCTGGCACTGGAATATGCGCTGAAATACCAGGAAAACCTAAAGGGGCTGATCATCTCCAATATGATGAGCAGCATTCCAGAATACAATCAATACGCAAAAGACGTCTTGGGGCCACAGATGGATCCCGAAGTGCTGGCTGAGGTCATGGCAATGGAAGCAGCCGAGGATTTCGGCAATCCCCGATATACCGAATTGTTGTTTGAACACCACTACACAGAACACGTCTTGCGACTGCCACAGGATGAGTGGCCGGAAGCCATCAACCGAACCTTCAAACACCTCAACCCCGAGGTATATGTCTACATGCAAGGGTACAGTGAATTCGGAATTTCAGGTGACGCTACGCTCAAAAACTGGGATCGCAAAGCTGATCTGCCAAGGGTAAAAATTCCTACCTTGACTATTGGCAGTGAGTACGACACAATGGACCCCAAACACATGGAGTGGATGGCTTCGCAGTTCCCCAAGGGCCGGTACCTGTATTGTCCCAATGGAAGCCACTTTTCGCAATACGACGACCAACAAAACTACTTTGAAGGAGTCATAAAATTCATCAAGGACGTAAACGAAGGGAAACTATAATCTGAAAATTATCGCTCCGGGTCGTGTGGATCAGCTTTTTGCCCGACCCGGGCTTTGTTACTGCACTTATAGACCACTGCAGGTGGCAGGTTCCTCACACTCAGCTCTATTTCAACCTTGTCAAAATACTTTTTCAGCAGGAAATATTTCTCCGGACTGTACTGGTATTGAATGAACAAGCCACCGGGACGCAAATAGCGGGTCACTTTCCCCAGCATGTTGCGAACCATATCTTCTTTCAAAAGAGACAAAGGGAGACTGGATACCACATAATCGACCTGGGTAATCCCTTCTTCTCCCAAGATTGTATCAAAGTCTATTGCCGAATGATTCAATATGTGTACGTTGGCAAGAGGGGCAAATTGCTTATTGCAGTAATCAAAAAAATAAGGATTGACTTCAAAGGAATACAATACAGCGTCTGCTCTCAATCGAGCGGCTATTTCCCTGGTAAAGCAACCGTCGCCTGTACCAAATTCCAATACCGTTTTCGCTTCCTCAAAGTTGATGTTTTTGATACAGGCTCTGATCAGGTATTTTGAACTGGGCCTTACTGTACCACTGGTTTTGAGGGTTCGTACCGCCTCCTTGAAAAATGATTTCATGCAAATGTTTGGTAATGAAAAAATTTGCTTGCGCAAAAAAATGAACCTGGCCCTGTCTCGGAAAGTAGCATAAACACAGAAAATAGCGGTTCAAAGCCTGTAAATATATAGGGCAGGGGGCAGTTTACAAAACTACAAGCTACTTTTGTAAATCAAATATATACTTCAAGTCCAGGGAAAACCCCACATTCA
>JALQTV010000033.1 GCA_023268675.1 Saprospiraceae bacterium
CTGTCTATTACGCACGAACTAAAATCCCCTATCGCAACCATACGACTAGTGCTGGATACTTTCATCAAAAGAAAATTGGCCGAAGATACCATCCGCAATTTATCCGCAAATGGCCTTAAGGAAACCGAACGCCTGCTGACGCTGGTGAACGACCTCCTCCTGTCAGCTCGGCTGGAAACTGCCTATCAACCCAACCTGGAATTGATACGCTTGCCGGAACTCATTCGCGAAATACTCAGCAATTATCCTCACAACAAAGTGAGCTTTGAATGCAGTCAACCGGCATTGGAATTAGCGGCTGACAAAACCGGCATCACCTCCATCCTGACCAATCTCATAGAAAATGGCATCAAATACGCTCCTGATAACTCCCCACTCTCCATTTCTCTGAAACAAATAGCCCAAAAAGCAGAAATTGCTGTTACAGATCAGGGATTTGGCATCCCCGATCGGGAAAAAAAACACATATTCAGTAAGTTTTACCGAATAGGCAATGAAGATACTCGAAAATCCAAGGGGACGGGATTGGGTTTGTATATTGTGGCGGAAATTGTACGTGCCCACCACGGAGAAATTAAGGTAGTGGACAATCAACCCCGCGGAACCAAATTTGTTGTTTCATTGCCCCTCCGCCAAAACAACAATCAGGTGCCTCACAACATAAAACATCCAACACATGCTGCGCATACTACTAGTTGAAGACGAAGAATCTTTAAGGGATTTAATCCGACTTAACCTGGAAATGGAGGAGTACGAAGTGGTTACTGCTGCAGATGGCAGGGAAGCCATTCGGGCCTTTCAAGAACAACATTTCGATTTGGTAGTCCTTGATGTGATGCTGCCGGAAATAGACGGGTTTCAGGTCTGTGAGCAAATCAGACTTACCCACGTCAAAGTGCCCATTATTTTCCTGACGGCCAAGGATAGTTCTGAAGACATCATCCTGGGTTTGAAAAAAGGAGGCGACGACTACCTGACCAAACCCTTTGTACTCGAAGAATTTTTGCTTAGAGTCAAAAACCTGCTCAAGCGCATTTCACCGGAACAGGAATTGAACCTCAGTATCTATCAATTTGGCAGCAATACTGTCAACTTTGCTACCTATGAAGTCATCGGTGAACACGGCAATTTCCAACTAACCAAGAAAGAAGCACTGCTGCTCAAATTACTCATTGACAAAAAAGACCAGGTCGTTTCCCGAAATGAAATCCTCCAATCAGTATGGGGCTACGACGTTTATCCTTCTACCCGAACCATAGACAACTTTATTCTATCCTTCCGCAAATACTTCGAAAAGGACCCCAAAAACCCGGTTTACTTTTTATCTATAAGAGGAGTAGGATACAAATTTACCCTTCCCAGAGATTGACGATCAGTTTTGCCTATCCAGTCGCTTGACCGTCTCCAGCGTAGCTGCCACAGTACCCAATGGCAAAGCCAGCACGAAACCCAGCCCGGTAAGCAACAACAGCATAAACACCAGGCCGTTTCCTATGGCCAAACCTGCATTTTTTCTAACAAAACGCACGGAATCCTTTACCCCCAGGTGGCGCTCCAGTGTAAAATCAATATTACCGAACCCAGCATAATAAGACTGCAACAAGAAAATACCGGCTCCACTGAATATACTAAACAGCGGTACCATACCAAAAAGTAACAACAGCAGGGTAATACCCAATTCCCTGATCAGGTTTCGCAGGCTGATGCGAATGCCTCTGATCAAATCTTCCACCGCCTTAGCAAGACTAAAACTCACCTCGCCGCTCTTTCCCATCAAGATTTCTTCAATCTTTTCTGAAAGCGGACTCATAACAGGAGCGGACAAAGCCATGACTATATGTCGAAAAACCAACAGTCCGAAAACGCCGAAAATCAGCGTACCCAAAAAGCCGGACAAGCTATCCACGAGAGATTTGCCTCTTTCCCAGGGATAATTTTCTACTATCCAGTCCCCCAGGTTGTCCGAATAAGCCCAGGTAGTAGTCAATATGAGGAGACCTACCACCAGGCTGATCAGAATGGGAGCCAAAACATAAGACCACAAACGGTGACGACTGATAAATTGAAAAGCTCTGAAATAGGATGCAATGCCTTGAACAAAAGAAACAATCACGATATTCACTTTTGGGGTAAGCAATATACTTTTTGCCCGCTGGTCGTCATGATCCTACGGGCAAAAAATCCGGTATCATCATTCTGCTCCCGCTGCCTTCTTTTTTCTGCGCGTCTTAAACAACTCCACAATCTCTTTCTCCTTCAAAAAGCCCAAATCCAGGAAGGTGGTAGAAACAAATTTTTTAATATCCTGATAGTCCTTACCGCGCTTATCGGTAAAGTGCTGAAGCAAAACAGCCAGGTAATCCATACACATCTCCTTGATGTCCTGCGCAAATTTCTGGTTGACAAAAAGATGGATATAAATGGAAAACAATTTGGATATTTCAAACAGCTCCGGATAATCTGATGGCTCCAGGTTTGGAATAAAAGCGCGGAAATAATGCAGAATCGTTTGTCGCAAACATTCGTTGACTGCAGAAAGTCCTTCATGTTTGTTGTAGAAATCCTTGATTGCCTGATGTACCTCGTCGTTGGTATACCCTTTCTGGTGTATTGTACTAACAAGCTGATAGTATTCACCCAAAAGATCCTTGTCAGAAGTACCCATAAATCCTGCCATGCGCAAATCAGCAGCAGCATCATTAAGTTGCCCCTGTTCCTGATGCAATTCCAACAGGAAGTTAAGGAAGTGCTCTTCAAAATCGGGCAACTCTTTTTTGAGTTTTTCAAAAACAGCTTTCACTTCAGCCTGTTGAGCTGTCTCTATCTCAAAGAAGCTGGCATATATCATGAGAATGTCCAAAAACTCACGGGCATCTTGTAACTCCGGGTTTGTAGCAAAGGCATGCAAGTGAGGAACAATGCTGGTATTATCCAATTTCTTTTGTACGCGGTACAACAAGAAATTCTTCAGGTGGAGGTAAAGCAATTTTAACTCGGACAAAGATTCGGGAAAACTCGCTGTCTGGTAGTTGTCATGAGCAAACTGCCGTTTGAATCGCTCCAGCCCAGCCCATCTGTCAACATCTCTTCGATACTTTTCCAATTTCTGGCTTTGCAAGAAGTATCTTACCCGCTTATTTTCAATCCCATTGATCAGGTTAGTCACCCATATATCACTACTCAAAGCGAATCCAACCTGGATAGACTGTCCAATTCGTTTGCGTAGGATATCAAAGTTTGCCGAATTACATATTGCCAGAAGGATGTTTTTGAAATGATCCTGAGGCATGAGGTACTTACAACTTTGGTCGACTTCTCCCCGCAAAACGGAATAGCCCAGAATTCTAGGCAAAAACAATCCTTCGAACAGAGGGTCCAACAAGATCGTTTCGAACGAAATGAGTTGCAGCGGATTGTTGGCGGCTACCTCCTCAAAGATCTCCGCAATCACAGGTTCAAACCTTTCTTTCAATTGCAGATAATACGATTCCTCCTCCTCTTCGAGGTATAGTTGTAACTCTTCCGCTTCCTGGATTTCTCCGGCGCACTGCTCCAGCGCTTCTATATATTTTGGATCTAATTCGTACCTGTCGGGGTATTTTAAAATAAGACCTGGTAATATCCCTAATGGTATTACCAGGCCTTGTGAACTAATCTAACAAATATAAGGACTTGAAAATTAAGTCGCAATCAATATTTGCTGTACCTTATGTTTATTCTTCTCCTTCCGGAGCCTCTTCCTGAGCTTCTGGAGCTTCAGCGGCAGTTTCTTCTGCAGGAGCTTCAGCTTCCGGTGCAGGTACAGGTTTGGGTGCAGGTGCTGTCCCGGAAACCATTTTGTGGAAAGCTGCTTTCTCATCAGCAGTTTGCTGAACTCTGGATGCGATTTTTGCTTCCTTGGATTCGATCCATGCCTGGTACTTTGCTTCTGCTTGTTCCAAGGTCATAGCGCCTTTTTTCACTCCACGCATCAAGTGCTTGCGATACAATACGCCTTTGAATCGAAGAATAGCCCGGACAGTTGCTGTAGGTTGCGCACCTTTTTCCAGCCAATCGAATGCTTTGTCGCGATCGATATCGATGGTTGCTGGCTTTGTCATTGGATTGTAAGTACCGATTTTCTCGATGAACTTACCATCTCTTGGAGATCTCGCATCTGCGATTACAATGTGGTAGAAAGGATTTTTTTTGCGTCCTTTTCTCTGAAGTCTGATTTTAACGGACATGAGGTTAAAATTATAGGTGAAACCATACCCCTTTACCTTGCCTAACAAGCTAAGGGTTTTTAACGAGGTGCAAAAGTAGGGCATAAAATCTGAATAGACAAGTTAATTCCCTACGATTTGATTTTTCGCCATACTTAAGTTAGAAGTCCAGACGCAGGCGCAAATTGAGCCTTCTGGATGTCAGATAATTCGGTATGGCATATTGTTGATTGAAAACGGTCTTTATCCAGGTATTCCCTGCTTCGTTCTGTACTTGCATGAGATTGAACACTTCCAGGCTCATCCATGCATTGCGACTAAAACTAAGCCAGTGGTCTGGTTTTGATTTTTTCCGGGATTCGTCCCAGAGGGCAAAAGAAAAACCGATATCTACCCTGTGGTAAGGAGAAAATCTATACGTATTCCGGTAAATCCGATTATTGCCCTGCAACCCAAAAGGAAGCCCTGAACCAACTGTCAGGTTGAGGTGCATCTTGAAATTTTCATTTTTCGGAAGGTAATCCTGAAAAAACATTGAAAGCGTAAAAAACCGATCGGTAGGCCGGGGAACATCTTTTACCTCTGTGGCGTTTTCTTGTCCTACCTCTCTTTGCAAATGCTGCACTCCTGTCAAACTTTCTCTGGTACGCAACAAGGAAAGATTCACCCAGGACTCTGCTCCGGGAACAAATTCGCCATTGATCCTCAAATCCAGTCCCAGAGCATAACCCGTAGCATCATTCAGGCCCGAATAGCGAATGCGGACATTCTCTATATCATAGGCAACCAAATCCCAAAGGGTCTTATAATATGCTTCTGTAATAAACCGGAATTTTTTAGGGTTGAGTCGGCCCAGATAAAAATCCCAGGTAAGGCCCCCTACGACGTGCAAAGACTTCTGTGCCTTCAAATCCCTGTTGATGCTTCCATCCGGCCCTCGAAGTTCCCTGTAAAAGGGGGGCTGCATGTACAATCCTCCCGCCAGTCGATAAGATATGTCGCGACCGGACCGGAGGGGCTTGTAAAGCAGCTGTACACGGGGTGAAAAAAGCAACTCCCGGTTGAGGTCCCAATAACTGGCGCGCAGCCCTGCAGAAATCCGCCACTCTCCCGCATCTTCCCGACGCAAGGTATAGGTATCCTGAAAGTAAGCACTGAACCTGTTGGAGGAAAGGCTATTGCTTGTACGCAAAACATTGTACAACAACACCTGTGAAGGGTCATAGGGCAAAGAATACCCTGCAGAATCAAGCCGCTCCCACTCCTTAATCTTGTCCTGTATGTCCTCACGCTGCCACTTGACACTCCATTGCAAAAAATGGCTGCCGGAAGCAGATTGGTCCGCAGGATCGATATCCAGCTCCAAACCGCCCTTATGTTCCAGGTTGATCACATTTATATCGAGGAAATTACGCACATTCAGATGTTGGATGCCATTCCCCAACTCACTTAGTACCTCTCCCAGATTATCACTGCCCAAGCCTGACTCTATCTCTCGCAAGCTGTAATAACCCAGGATATCAAAGCGCTCATTTTCGTTGCTGGTATAAGTAGATGCCAGCCATTTTAAGAACAATGGATTCCGGTTGCGATCGGGAATATAGGTCAGGGACACTCCTCCCATGCCTGTAGTAAAATCATCTACCTCCTGCCCTTCGAAAACGCTGTACAATTCCAGGGCATAATTGATCAGCCCCAGGGCAGTACTTCGCTCTGTCGGCACAAAGCTGTACACACTCCGATTGTAGTTGCCCATCAACCCCAATTGCCAATCAGGATTAAAATCGTAAGTAATATAGGTTTGTATGTCAGAAAAGTCCGGCACATACTCGCCTTTGACGTCAAGGCTCCCCAACAAATAACGGGTAGTTTTGTAGCGGGCGCCGAAAAGGTAGCGCAATTTACGGGTTTCGTCACCTGTAGGAGCCCAGCTCCCTTCCAGATGGGCCGAAGCTCCCAGCAAACTACCGCTCAGAGAAGCCCGAAGGGTGTCCGGTCTTTTGTATTTGATATCCAGAACAGAGGAAAGTTTGTCCCCATAACGAGCTTCAAATCCCCCGGAAGAAAAAGAAAGGTCCCGGATGAGGTCAATATTCGGAAAGCTCAAACCTTCCTGTTGACCGGCACGTACCAACTGAGGACGATAAATCTCAAAATCGTTAACATAGACCAGGTTTTCATCATAATTTCCACCTCTGACATTGTACTGGGAGCTCAATTCTCCCCCCGTACCACTGCTTGTGCCCAGTGCTATGGACGGCAAGAGGCTTTCGAAGTTGCCGGATGTAGAAGGTATCAGCTTGAGCTGTTCCACGGTCTCCCTGACCATACCCGCTTCCTCAAGTTTGCTCTCTCTGACGACTACTTCAATTTCGGAATCGACCGGTGCAAGGGATACATCAATTTGACGGCTGCTGCGGGCAGGCATGGGTGCTATCGAAACGCTCACCTCTTTGTAGCCTATTCTCGTAACAACGAGCTCCAGTGATTTTTCTGCCGGAACCTCTAATCTGTAGCGGCCATTTTCCGCTGTTTCGGTGACAAAAAAAGAATCTTGTATATACAATGTAGCAAATTCAATCGGTGCTCCTGAAATTACATCTGTGACAATTCCGGTTACATAAGCCCGCGCAGGACTTTGAGCTGACAACAGGGGCAAAAAACCGCATGCTATCAATAAAAAAAACAGCAATTTTCGAAGCATAGATTGTAGCTTGTCCTGCATTAAATAAATTCGGTAAAGTTGCGTCCGAGTGCTTTCATTTCGCTTATCATGGACATAGGATCAGGAGCATTGAAAATGCTGCTGCCAGCAACCAATACATCTGCACCGGCCTGTAAAAGTCTTTCGGCATTTTGCATACCCACTCCACCATCAACTTCTATATAGGGAGACAGATTGCGTTCATCAAGCATTTGTCTCAATTTTTGAATCTTGGGAACTGTCTGATATATAAATTTTTGACCTCCAAAACCAGGATTCATAGACATCACCAACACCATGTCCAACACTTCCAACACATCTTCCAGCAGTAAAACCGAAGTGTGCGGATTCAATGCTACTCCTGCTCCTGCTCCCGTTTGTCTGATTTGCTCCAAGGTTCGGTGCAAGTGCCTGGAAGCCTCATAGTGAACCGTTATCATATCTGCACCGGCATCTCTGAAAGCCTGGATATAACGCTCGGGCTCCACAATCATAAGGTGTACGTCCAGAGGTTTGTCCGTCAATCGACGAAAAACCTTCACCAGATCCATGCCATAAGAAATATTGGGAACAAAAACACCGTCCATGATATCCAAGTGGTACCAATCGGCTTCGCTTTCATTCAGCATTTTGGCAACTGATTTCAGATCAGAAAAGTCAGAGGCCAATAAAGAAGGGGCAATTAAATGTTTTCTTTTCATAGGCTCAAAAATAAAAAAACCGGTTGGGGTTTCCAACCGGTTCACAAAGAGCTTTGAGAGGCTATCTACATACCATGGGAACATCCTTTGACATCCCCATTAAGTCTTAGATTATGATTTGTTCGTGGAATTGTTTACTTTTGCAAACATGTGGGTCGTCTATTCCACGAGATTATGATTTGTTATCAGCTTTGGTCGTTTTTTGTCTCTTGGTCGTTATCTCCTTTTGACAATACAAATATGCAACAGAAATCATGCGCTGGTAAGTACAAAAAAGACAAATACTGGAATTAAAATAAGCACCTAAAACAAACTAACAAATTGAAAATCAGTTTTTAAAAATTAAAAAATCTTCCAAATCCTGCAAAAAAAGATCTTTTTAATTATTTTTTCTCCTCTGATTTTCTTCTTTTTTTCGATTGATTTTTGCTTTTACCATCAAATACACAGGAAAGATAAAGGTGAGCCTGAAAGAATAGTCCGAAAAACCGATAGGATTTAAACACAAAAAGGGTTTCGTTGTTAGCGAAACCCTTTCTTGTACAAAGGAGTTGATCCATCTTGCCAGGCGCAGGTTGAAATCCGGGATTCTTTTTATTTACTGGCTTGAATATCGAACTTCAGATTCCCACAACGCTTTGGCTGCTGTCCAGACACCTTTGCTTGTTAGTGCTTCATGGTGAGTGACCCTGCAATATTCTATATTATTCATTGTTTTAATAAGTACTTTTTTGCAAATTCCTGCAACAATCTTACCTTTATGGAAAAGCATAAATTGCTTTCTTTCATAAAATTACCATATAAGTTCCAACTTGATTCTGATATAAAAAATGCCCAATGGAACAAAGCAAGATTGTTCGCTACGTACAAGTACTTCCTAAAAAAGACCAGGACAAATTTTACCAGTTTGTCGTATCTCCTTACTTTAACCAGCACCAAAAAACCACCCACTTGCTGGAGATCATCCTTCAGAAACCTCGATTGCTGGAAAACAAGTCAGGCCTTTTTAAAAAACTTTTTCCCGGAGAAAAACTGGACGAGCAAAAACTGCATAATCTCTTTTCGTACTTGAAAAAGCTCTATGTAAAATTCATGTCTTATCAATTCCTGGAAGACAACGAAACCGGACTCCAACTCAATGCCCTGGAAAAGTTATCACTGCTTCCCAATGAAGAACTGCTGGTCAACCGGGCGCGCTACCTGGAAAAACAGTTACAAAACAAACAGCGCCAAAACGTTCAGGATTATTTTACGAAGTACCGCATCAACTATCTATTGGCCAATACCGGCGATGAAACCTTGACAGAGGAAAAAATCCAACAACAAAACCTCATGTTGACCAGTCTGAAACACTTTTTTCTAGCCGAAGAATTAAAGTTAAGCTGTAGCCTCACCGCTTATACTATGGTCAGCAACCCGCAATACGATTTTACTTTTCTCAATTTTACCTTGGAATTTATCAACAAAGACCCCCTGTTGCTGGAAGAAAACCCGGTAATTAATTTGTACTACAACATCCTGATGAGTCAGCGAGATGGAGACACGCCCCTTTACTACCAGAATCTTAAAAAACTGCTGGCAGAGCAACTGGATTCTTTTGAGGAGGAAGAACGAGCAAACTTGTACGCCGCTGCCAATAATTTTTGCATCGCAAAAATTAATAAGGGACAAAATGAATACCGACAGGAACTGTTCGACTTGTACAGGGAGGGTCTGAAATACAAACTTCTTTTGTCCAACGACCAGATCTCTGAATGGCATTATAAAAACATCACCACCCTGGGTTGTGTACTCAAAGAGTTTAACTGGACGGAAAACTTCATCCAGGAATACCGCGACAAACTGCCCGAAGACAAAAGGGAAAATGCCTATAATTACAACCTGGCCAATCTTTACTTCCACAAAAGTATGTTTGACGAAGTCAAGGATGCCCTCAAAGACGTGCAGTTTACCGACACCAAATACTATATCAACGCCAATCTTTTGCTGTTGCGCAGCTACTATGCCCTGGGAGACACTGAAGCGCTGTTATATTTGATCGAGGCTTTCCGGATTTTTGTCATAAGAAACCGTAAAATACCTACAGAGCAAAAGCGGGGTTACACCAATTTTCTCCGCTTCGCGAAAAAATTGGTTATGTTGAAACACCACGATTTTACCTTTTCCCGTGCCGATTTGTCTAAAAAACTCGAACAACTGAGGTTGCAGATAGAAAAAACAGAAAACCTCTTTAACCGTTATTGGCTGTTGGAAGAATGCCAATAAAAGCAAAGGCGGATTTAAGATTTCAGCTTATCAATCGGCAGAAGTAAAAATCAACTGCTCCTCTTCCAGCAAATCCTGATTGCGGTACCGCATAAACAACTGTATCGTAGCTGCTACGTCTTTCTCACAGTACTTCGCTATGCGGGGGAGGTTCTTTTCTTCCCAATAAACCCTGCTCACCTCGCTGCCATCTATGTCATCCTTGGGGGAGGGAAAGCCCAGCAATGCAGCCAACAATTTCAGTGAAACGTAACTTTTAAAATCCCCGAATTTCCACAACTCCATGGTATCGATCAAATGCCTGCACTCCCAGGGTTTTTTACCTGCAATATCCAGTGCATTGGGAAGTTTGATACCGTTAACAACCATGCGCCGGCAGATGTAGGGAATGTCAAACTCCCGGATATTATGGCCACAGAGGTAGTGGGTATTTGTGTTGGGATAATGCTTTTGCAACAGTTCGGCAAAATCCTTCAACAAGGCTTTCTCATCATCCAAGGCAAAAGATTTGAACCTTGCCTGCAGGCGCTCACCGTCTTTATCTTTGGTGATTAACCCTACGGAAATGCAAACAATTTTTCCAAATTCCGCATAAATCGCAGCCTTATCCTTGTACACTTGTGCTCCCGTCTCTTCATCCATTTCCTCTGTAAATGACCGAGACACGACGCGAGCCTTTTGGAGCCAAAGCGGTTTGAAGTCCTCTTGCAGCTGCTCGAATTCGGGCAAGGCCGAAACCGTCTCTATATCTAAAAACAGGATATTGGTTAAAGGAATGGCGTCCAGCATAAGATTGGTTTTTATTAGGTAAAGTTAACATTTACCTTGTTTTCCTGTTAGGGATGTCTGACAAGGGCTAAAAAAGTCTGTTGTTGTCAACCCAACTTATTGCATCAATTTAGAACACTTTTCCCTGCGATTCGTTTCTGTATATTTGTATCAGATACAACTCCAAAGCATGGCAGAAAACAAAGAAAATAACCCTGACGACTCCTTTTTCAATCCTATTCGACCTGAGGACGTTGCAGAAAATCCTCACCTGCTTCCTTATGCTCATACCCGTGGAGGGTTTCAGATCAAACCTGAAGACAAAGGAAAGATCAAAGGCAGGGCGGTGAGTTCCATGTACCAGCAGACCGACATGCAGCTCGATCAGATCCGGAAGCAAATGGAGTTGCTTGCGCAACAAGCCCGCCACATACAAGACCGGGTTGAAATCTCGGAATACATCTACCATGCTGAAATGAATTTCGAGCCTCTGATTGGCAAAACCTATCACCTGTACGAAAGGAAAAACGGCAAGCATACCCTTTCCATGGTTGGACCGAAAGAATGGGGCAGCAATCCTCCTCTCCAGTTCATTGCTACGGTCAAACTTCTGGCAGATCACACATGGGACATCCTGGAAAAATCACCTGATTACCAAAATTAATCGGGGATTACAGCCCACTTATCTATCTTTGGCTTTCAATACATTTGTATGCTTTAATTTTAAATTATCTTTGAAGCATTTGAATCACTTACCCTTAGAAATTCTGATTATATGGGCTTATTCTTGATCATACATTATTTATTACTGAGCATCAGCCTTTACTTTTTGTTTCCCAAAGCCGGAGAAAAAGCCTGGCAGGGTTTGGTGCCGGGCCTCAACTTTGTCGTATGGTGTCGCCTGATTGGCCGAAAAGATGCCTACGCGGCGTGGATGCTGTTCCCTTTGGTCAACCTCTTTGTTTTTGCCGGAATGGCCGTAGATCTGATCAGATCCTTCAATAAGATGACATTTGGGGAAAGTATATTGGCAGTGATTTTTGCTCCTTTTTACTTTTTCTACCTTGCAAAAGACGACAAATCCAAATACCTGGGAGCTGTTTTACCAAAAGAAAGAGCCTACCGTGAACAACTGGAGCAGGCGCGAAAAGACAACAAAAAGAAACTGGTTCAGAAACTGGAAGCCGAGAATCCCTATCAAAAATCCGGCTTGCGCGAATGGGCAGAATCCATCATTTTTGCTGTTTTCGCAGCAGCGCTGATCCGCATGTTTTTGATTGAAGCCTACATGATACCCACCTCTTCTATGGAGGGATCGTTGATGGTAGGTGACTTCCTATTCGTTAGTAAAGCCAGCTATGGCATCCGCACGCCGGAAACCATAGCCATGATACCCCTTCTCCACAATCGCATGCCCTTCGGCGACAGCGAATCCTATATCAAAAGTCCTCGCCTCAAACCCAGCCGACTGCCGGCACTTCGTGAAATCAAGCACAACTCCCCCGTGGTTTTCAACTTCCCCGCAGGAGACTCCGTTTATGTGTTTCCCAACAGAACCTGGACTATAGAGGATTATCGCTACGGTGCGCTTGCCAATACCAGAGAGGCAAAGCTGATCGAAACCGGAGCCAAAAAATTAGTGACCCGACCGGTAGATAAAAAAGACCACTATATCAAAAGATGTGTGGGCTTACCGGGCGACTCCCTGCAAATCATCAACCGCGATATTTGGATCAATGGCCAAAAACAAGAAAAGCCTTCCGGGATTCAATACATATATTATGTAAAAACACCTAATGGCATCAACACCAACTTGTTTGCAGACTGGGGAATTTCCAGAGAAGATCTCCTGAAAAACGACGCCAATTCAAAGGCTATGTTACTCATCCTTTCGGAAAAACAAGCGGATAAACTACGCAACCTGGATGCCTCCATCATTGCAGAACCTACCATGGAGTATCTGGTAACCCTCCCGCAGGGCTATGACGCTACCCGACTCTTTGAATCAGGGCTGGACATTGCCGGTTTCAGAGGAGAGCTGGGTGCCAACCGCCTTTTCTTTTCTCTCACAGACCAACAGGCAGCCTCACTGAGAGCCGACAGTACTTTGGTCGTTGAAAACTATGAGCTGAACAAAAAAAGGCTCTTCCCTCACGATCCTGACAATATTAACAACTGGACCATTGACAATTTTGGACCAATTTATGTTCCCCAGAAAGGAACAAGCGTTGCAATCAACCCTCAAAACATAGCGCTCTACCAACGTATCATTAATATTTACGAAGACAATGACCTGGAAGTAAAAGAGGGTAAAATCTTCATCAATGGTGAAGAAAGTGACACTTATACCTTTAAAATGAATTACTACTGGATGATGGGGGACAACCGACACAACTCTGAAGATTCCAGAATCTGGGGTTTTGTACCGGAAGATCACGTAGTAGGAATGCCTTTGTTTATCTGGTTCTCTCTTAAAGAAGGCAGCCTTGCCAATGGCATCAATTGGGGACGTATAGGTCCTGTTGCAGGCAAACTTAAATAATGGAACTTCCGTTACAATAAAAAAGGTTCGAAGCGTAGGTCAAGTGCTTCGAACCTTTTTTATTTCCGGGTGGTCATTGCCACACTTCCGAATACAGGATGCCGTGGCGATACAATTCGAGCACATGCCCTACTGTCTCCGTCAGGTTTTCCGGCAGGTTGGTGGAATCAAACCATTCGGCTTTCTTAAACTTGTGTTTTTCGCGGGCGCGGAGATTGCCCTCCCATTCGATGGCTTTGAAATAAAAAATAATGCGGTGCTCTCCTTTTTTCATTTTATGCATCACGTGGACGAGCCTGAGATCTTGTTCTTTCAACAAAATTCCCGCCTCCTCAAAACTCTCTCTGATCAGCGCACGCCTGGCACACTCGCTGTTTTCAATGGTACCTCCGACAAGGGTATAATTCCCACCTTGAGGCTTGGTCTGTTTCAGCAGTAAAATCTTACCTCTGTGGTAAAGAATCAACCGCGCTTTGAGTATTACTTTTCGTTCTGCCATCAGCCGAAAATCATTAAAGATCATTTACGCGGCAAAGATAATTTTTACCCTGAAATTACGCCCGACAATTATTATTGGGGTATAAATTAATGTCTGCCCGGATGGCTTAATGATTCGGGGGGCTTTTATTTTTAAAGCTGCCTTCGTATTTTTGTGGCGAAAATTTATTACCTTATAGGGTAAATCACCCGGATTCCATTCATTCAAAATTTTTTGTATGGTTTACGAAAATGTACTGGAAACAATTGGCAAAACGCCAATGATCCGACTGTCCAGAGTTTGTAAAGAAATACCGGCTACGGTATATGGAAAAGTCGAAGCCTACAATCCGGGGAATTCTGCCAAGGACAGGATAGCACTTTACATGATCGAAGAAGCAGAAAGAGAAGGGAAGATAAAACCCGGAGATACTGTCATCGAAGCAACCTCAGGTAATACAGGTTACAGCTTGGCAATGATCTGCAGCCTCAAAGGATATAAATGTGTATTGACCGTTACCAGTAAGGCATCACAAGCCAAATTAGCCCTGCTCAGGTCTATGGGGGCTGAGGTAATTGTCTGCCCTGCTGATGTGACCCCTGAAGATCCCCGATCGTATTATTCACGCGCGCTACAACTTCATCAGGAAATCCCCAATTCCCTCTACCTGGGCCAAAATTTCAACGAAAACAACGCAGAAGCCCATTACAGAACAACAGGTCCTGAGATTTGGGAACAAACGGAAGGAAAAATCACGCATTATATTTGTTGTGCCGGTACAGGAGGTACTCTATCCGGCACCGCCAGATACCTCAAAGAAAAAAATCCGGATGTACAGATCATTGGCATTGACGCTTATGGTTCTGTTTTGAAAAAATACTGGGAAACCGGAGAATTCGACCCCGAAGAAATTTTCCCTTATAAGATCGAAGGATTGGGCAAAACCATTATTCCGGATAATGTGCACTTCGAGTTGATTGACAACTTTATCAAAGTCACGGACAGAGACAGTGCTCACAGAGCTCGCCAATTAGCTAGAGAGGAAGGACTGCTCATGGGATACTCCAGTGGTGCTGCCCTGCAAGGTGTCTTCAAGCTCAAACGATTGTTCAAACCCAACGATGTTGTGGTAGTCCTCTTTCCCGACCATGGCAGCCGCTATCTGGATAAGATCTATAGCGATACCTGGATGGCTCAGCAGGGTTTCTTCCAGAGTCACAACAATGATTCTCAATACGACTATATCAAAAGAATTTATAAGACCTACAAGTGGAAATATACCAAAAAGTATTCCCGCTACATCAAACAAACCCTGGGTATCCCTTCCTGATGCCCTCAAATGCACAAGAGCTTGGCCTGTAAAAACAAACTGCTGATTTTCCTTTTGACCTCTATATTGGTCGCCTGTGAGACTTCTTCCAGCGAAACCGCTACTAAATCAAGTCTTAGCGAAAAAGCAACCCAAGCCATACACCCTGATACGCTGCGAGAAAAATATTTCAATTACCTCAACGCACAAAATGATCCTTTGCCTGTCTCCCGGATTTTGGAGGCAGGCAAAGTGTATCCCGTTGACGAGGCCCCTGCTGATACAGCCTTTTTCGTTTTCAGAGAATCCCTCAAAGAGACCCTGAAAAATAAAGATGCTTTCGGATTGATGCGGATAGTAGCGGACGGAATCGACAATGGCCCGGGTACCGACAAAGGAACTCTCGCTTTTGTGCAGCATTGGGGACTCGACAATAATACAGACAGTCCAGATTCACCCGTTTGGGCAGCTCTTGGCACCCTCCTTGACAAGGGAGGCATTTTTACCCGCCAGGGCAAAAGTTTCGAAGCCCCCTACTCGACTGCCTGCCTGCCCGACAGCTACCAACCGACAGCCTATGGGATTGTTACCGGTTCGGGAGTGCGAGCGAGAGCACAAGCGGGAACAGATGCGCCCGTCGTATACAAGTTGTCGCATGCTATCGTAGCATTTTTAGGCTTTACCGAAAGCCAGACAACCCTGTCCGGTGAAACCCATCCCTGGGCTTATGTACGCTATGGAGAACAGAACGGTTATGTGTTTGGAAAGTACTTCACCCGCCCGTTGGACCGTGCTACCTTCACCCAAACTCCTGACGGAAATTGGGAACTCAGCACTTTTTACATAGCGAATCAGCACTGAATCAGGTCGGATAAATCGCCCTGCTCATTTTTCTGCGAAGCAGGTAAATCCATAAGAAAGCAGATAAAAGAGCATATCCCAACAGGTAAGGAAACAATCCCTCCGGAACATTCGCTTCCAAACGGGCCAGGTACCAATACCCAATCGGCAGCGCAAAAAGCCGCAGCAACTCAAATGCCGTCAACAATTTAACTACCACGGATTCAAACAAAAAACCAAAGATCAGCGTAGTGAATACAATCCAACAGGCAAAGAATGCCATTCCACTTGCAGAAAGGTTTTCAAAGGTGAAAAAATACCAGGCATTTACCATCAGTGCTGCCAAAAACTGAAAGATGACATACACTTTGGTTCCCTGATCTACCAGGGTACTGTACTTTTGATACTCAGGATTTACTTCTTCCACCGTAGCCATACCTCCCAGATAGGCTGGCAGCCAACCCGGAGGCATGAATAAAATTTTCGCGGCATCTGTGAACGTCCGGGCACGCGTCAAATAGTGAAACAAGTCAATGTAGTGGGCAAAATTGGCATAGACAGGGTTCCAGCTCTTCAATGGCTTGGTCACCCCGTAATGAGGCCTTTCTTCTTCCTCCTGAAATGTCCCAAACAATCGATCCCAAACGATGAATACTCCCGCAAAGTTTTTATCCAGGTACTTGGGATCCCGTCCGTGATGCACCCTGTGGTGAGAAGGCGTATTTAAAACCAGTTCAAACCAAGCGGGAAGCTTGTGGATGTGCTCGGTATGTATCCAAAATTGGTACAGGAGGTTAAAGCCGCCGGCCAACAAAACTTGTACCGGATCAAAACCGATGATTGCCAGTGGAATATAAAAAGGCATCCCCCAGATAAAGGAGGTAGAACTTTGACGCAGGGCCACCGTGAGATTGTAATCTTCGCTCTGGTGGTGCACACTGTGTCCGCCCCAGAAAAGACTTACCCGATGAGCCACGCGGTGTTCCCAATAATAACAAAGATCCCACAAAACAAAAAGCAGGGCAAAGGTCCAGCCGTTGGAAGGGATGTGATAAACCGCAAAATGCTCAAAAACATAGGCATAAATACCAAATTTTACGATTTTCATAAAAGTACCAGTCAACTGCTGCAAAACGCCGGTGCTGATATTCGTAATGGCATCGTGAATGCGGTAGGTGCGCTTTCTGCTCAGGCTTTCAAAGATCAGTTCGATTGCCATCAGTGTAAAATACATGGGGATAGCAAG
>JALQTV010000340.1 GCA_023268675.1 Saprospiraceae bacterium
TTTTGATTTTTATGCTTGTTGGAATAGCTCGGCATCAAAAATTGGTGGACAAACCAGTCCTGATGAATATTCTTGTAATACCTGCAATGATTGTGAAACCTGTGAAGACGGCATACAGAATCAGGGAGAAGAGGGTATCGATTGCGGTGGCCCCTGTACACCATGTGAGACTGCTCCGACCTGTGAGGTGCCTACAGGGTTGTATGCAGACGAATTGGGCTCTTCCCGTGCGCGATTAAACTGGATGTCAGTTGAGGGAGCTACAAATTACACAGTAGAAATCAGGTTGTCAGGCGCAAGCAGCTGGTACAGTTTTAGGACAACACAAACAAATTTGACTATCAGAGGGCTGTCTAACAACGCCGATTATGAATGGCGGGTAAGTACAAATTGTACTGATTCAGAGAGTAGTTGGTCAGAAGGTTGTACCATCAATGTTTCCCGACCTGAAAGTGGCAATTGTGGCAATGCCGGGACAGATCCTGAGCCCACTTGTGAAGACGGAGTTCAGAATCAGGGAGAAGAGGGCATCGAGTGCGGCGGTCCTTGTGCACCGTGTGAAGCGACCCCTACGTGTGAAGACGGCATACAGAATCAAGGAGAAGAAGGTATTGATTGCGGTGGTCCCTGTGCGGATTGTGCGACCTGTGCAGCACCTGATAAATTATCTGTAGGTGGTTTTAGTCGAACACAGGCTACCTTCCATTGGCAATCAGTGAGTGGAGCAGCAAGTTTTGTGGTGGAGGTAAGACCTGAGGGAAGTACAAGATGGTATAGTTTTCGAACAAGTGACACAGAAATGACGATCCGAGGCTTGTCCAGAGCTATTGATTACGAGTGGCGGGTTAAGAGTGTTTGTAGCGGAGAAGAAAGTAACTGGTCCGATGCTTGTTTGTTTAATATTGGAGATCCGGCGAGTGGCAATTGTGGCAATACTGCGACAGAACCTGAGCCCACCTGTGAAGACGGCATACAGAACCAGGGAGAAGAGGGCATTGATTGCGGCGGTCCCTGTGCACCATGTGAAGCGACTCCAACGTGCGAAGATGGGATACAAAACCAGGAGGAAGAGGGCATCGATTGTGGTGGTCCCTGTGAGGCATGTAATAGTTGCGGAGTGCCGGAGCGTATTTATGCGGATAATATAAGTCGAGGACGTGCGAGGTTGAATTGGGGTGAGGTACCCGGAGCGACAGCCTATCAATTGGAGGTGCGCTTGTCAGGGACAAGTCGCTGGTACAGTACCCGTACAAGTGCGACGAATATCACCTTGCGTGGAATATCCAATGGAAGGTCCTACGAATGGCGGGTATCTGCTATATGTGGGACAGCGAATGGCGAATGGACGATAATGTGCAGCTTTACCGGAGGGGAAGAAAGCAGTGGTTCTTGTGTGGAGGGCTTATCCGGAAGCCAGGGGAGATTTTCTATTGCCGGCCAGGTGAGCATATATCCCAATCCTGCGAATGATCTGTTAAATGTAATCTACCGGGAAACGGATGCTCCTGTAGCAGTCAGCTTGATTGATCTACAGGGTAGAACGTGGAAAGCAGCCAACTTATCTGCAAATGGCAGGCTTCAACTGGATGTTTCTGATTTACCCGCAGGTGTTTACTTCCTTATTGTAAAAAGTGGAGGAAACTTTGATTACCGGCAGATAGTGATCCAGTAAAAAACGAATGACATTGGGGCATACGTTAAAAAAACCCGGTGAGCTGTGTTCACCGGGTTTTTTTAATTTTTACATGGTAGCCTTACGGCTTGATCAGAGACCTTCCCACACTTCCCCCAAATTTTTTGTTAAAGGCAGGAATGCTCATATCTACAAATTTTCTGTAGTCTTCCTGGGCAGCTTCAATCCTTTCTGAAAGCACTTCGTACACGCCCTCTTGCTGGTCGGTAGGCGGAAAGTCTATGCCGCTGCCATTGATATCAGCAGCTACGGCTGCCAGACGGCCATAAACCTTCATCGGAGAGCGGAAAGCGTCTTCGCGCGCACCAGTGAGGTTGATGTCGTACAGTTGGGCAGCAATGGCAGTGGCTTCTGTGCGGAGTTGCTCGAGAGCTTCCTGAGCTTTGGCCGACTTACCGGGCTCTTGTGTTTCGAGTTCCTGACGCAATAGCTCTATGCTATTGATCAATCCGACTGTCCTGTTGAGCTGATCGCGGCAATCGAGTGCAAATGCTACTTGTTTTTTGATGTCACCCACGCTGGCATCGGTATTGGGGTCCTTGAGTACTTCGAGTTGTTGTTCGAAGGTCTGATCGCCAACTTTCAAGGTGACTTTGTACCATCCGGGTGCTACTCTTGGTCCGCGCTGGCCGTCGATGATGTCAATATCCCAGGTACGCAGATTGCGCCAGCCTTCTTCGTTGAAAGCTACCCAGTCTTTGCCGGCAGGTTTGGTGCGCAGTTTCGGGCGCTCGGGTGCTTCGTATTGCAAATCCCACCACAGGCGGTGAATGCCTGCCGATGTTTTTGCGCGAAGCGTGCGCACATGATTGCCTTCCAGATCAGTGATTTCTACACTGACCGGTGCTTCGCTGCTGTCGCGCAACAAGTAGTTGATATCTGCACCATACGGGGCATTGCGGCCGCTGTTGAAACTGATGCCGTCGGTTTTGATGCCTTCGCGCTGGTTGAAGCGATAAGCAGGGCGAAGATCAAACAAGTGAATGTCCTTTTCACGAGCCTCCGCGGCATATTGGCGGATCAAAGAGATGTTGTCCAGGATGTAAAAACCACGGCCATAGGTGGCTACGACCAGGTCGTCAAATCTTTCTTGTATGGTTACCCAGTACACCGGGGCAGGAGGGAGATTATTGCGCAGTTGCATCCAATGCTCGCCATCATCTACTGAAATGTACAAGCCATTGTCAATGCCGAGGTACAATACGCCCTCCATCTTAGGGTCTTCCTTGATGACATGTGCAAAGGAATGGACACTTTTGGGCATGGAAGCCGTGATGAGCTTCCAGCTTTTTCCATAGTCTTCGGTTTTGTA
>JALQTV010000341.1 GCA_023268675.1 Saprospiraceae bacterium
GTCACTGTTGTGTTGAGCGACAAATACGCATCCTGGTATCCCTCTTTTCGTATGATCAAATTACAGGTCGCACCGGCTATGGGCTTGAAACGATACATCCCATTGACATCCACAGTCACCACTCCGTTGCCACAAGACCCGAAGTCAATTTCTGCTCCCGCAATGGGTGTTCCATCTGCTGCATTTCTAACACTTAGCAGGATCTGACTTCTGACTCCCTGAACCCGGTAAATATCCTCAGCCCCTCGACCTCCAAGCCTGTTGGAAGTGAGGTAACCCGTATTTTGCACTCCGTTCATTACAAATCCATAATCATCCCGGGAGGTATTGATGCCCAGCCCCTCATTGACCACCTCTACCCAACGGTTATTGTTGGCCCGAGCCTTGAAAACATCGTAGCCTCCCAACCCGTGATGCCAGTTGGAAGAAAAATACAAATCTGTGCCATCAAAAAACGGAGTGATTTCATTGCCCGGAGAGTTGACAATAGGCCCCAGGTTTTCAGGTTCTGTCCAACGACCGCTCACTTTATACGACACATAAATATCAAAGCCTCCATACCCATCCGGTCTGTCGGATGCAAAGTACAAACGCTCTCCATCCGGAGAAAGAGAAGGGAAACCGGTAGAATGGCCTGTGACATTGTGTGCAAAAGGCACAACGCGGGTCCAGTAACCCTCCCCTGACACTTCCGCTTCAAACAAATTTAACTCCAGACCACTGCTTTCCAGCCAACGCGTCCCATCTACAAAGTTATTTTTGGTGAAAACCACCATCCTGCCATCTGCAGAAAAAGAAAGGGGCCCCTGGTTGAAGGACTCTCCAACGGTGGAAGGGAAAAATATAGGAGAACTCAAAGCTCCGGTCTCTGAATTCATCCGGGCAGCAAACAATTGATTCAACGCAGATCCTGTCCAGTCTGTACTGCTGCGCTGTATGTCTTTCCTGCCTGAAGAATAGACTACCTGACCTGCGCCATAAAAAGTAGCTCCAAATTCTGCAGCATTGGTATTGATGGCTTCATTTAGCACCTCATAATCACTATCCCCAAGCAACATAGCCCTGGCATAATTACAGGAAGCAGCATAATGCTCCCCTGCCACCGGATCTCTTTTGCTGTACTCTTTGTATTGCTCAAACGCCTCGCCGTACCTGCCAAGAGCCTTGAGCACATGACCGTAATACAAAGGCGTCAGTGGATCTGTTTTTCGCTGCCTTACCGCCCTGCCAAACCATTGCGCCGCCGCCTCCATCTGATTGAGATGGCGATAACAATCTGCCAGTTTAAATTGTGCTTCTGCATCTTCCGGCCGCTTTTGCAAGGCATCTTCATAATGCCTCACTGCCAGATTAAATGCCTTTAGCTCGTATTGCTTGTTGGCTTTATCCATCAGACTCTTGAAGTTCTGCGCCTTTAGCGGTAGTACGGCTGACGCCAAAAAAGCAAACAATAGTAGTTTTTTGAAGCTCCACATAGACATACAATTGTATGATCGCCAAACACAAAGAATCAGGTTCAGCGCTGCATTGATTAAATAAATTGGGCTTTTTACAGGCAATTATTAACTTGGTACAAAATAATTGAATTTAACTGAAAAACAAATACCATGCAAATGCAGGGCTCCGATATGTACAATATTGCCGTGAAGGAAATACTCATCTACCCCGTCAAGTCTCTGGGGGCTGTGATGCTTTCAGGTGCAAGAATCGCTCCAAAAGGGTTTACACATGACCGGCGGTATTTGCTGGTAGATGAGGATGGCAATTTCCTGACCCAACGACAATATCCTGAAATGGGACTTTTCAGACCCCTCCTGCTTCAAGACCTGTGGAAAGTCACTGCTCCGGGGTCCGAAGATTCGATTCAATTTGACCTGGTTCCTCCGGGAGATCCCGCCCCCTTGCGGGTAAAAGTATGGAGCGACTATTGTTCAGCACTGCCCTATCCGCAAGCCATCAATGATTGGTTTTCAGAAAAATTGGGCCGAACCTGCACCCTTGTTTTTATGCCTGAAAATAATTTTCGCCCCATTTCACAGGACAAAACTTCAGTTGAGGGATCACTTAGTTTTGCCGATGGCTATCCCTTTCTCGTTACCACAACAGCTTCCCTGGAGGAACTCAACCGACACCTCCCAAAGCAGGTGTCAGGATTGCGCTTCAGGCCCAATATTGTACTGGAAGGAGAGCTGCCACCCTTTGCAGAAGACAATTGGACGCACTTCTCCATAGGTCAGGCGAAATTCAAAGGAATAGGCCCTCATGGTCGCTGTAAAGTAGTTGATCTGGACCCACTTACGGCAGAAGCAGACGGGATAGTCCTACCAGCCCTCGCAGCTTTCCGCAAACAAGATAAAAAGCTGACCTTTGGCCTAAGTACAGTTTGTCTGAACGCATCCGATCACCCGCAAATAAAAATTGGTGATCATCTCCAACTAGAGGGATAAACCATTCTCACTCCTTTTTCGTTAACGTAGCATCACTCAGATAATTTTTCAATTCTATGTCATTCAAACTGGAATCCCCTTTTCAACCAACCGGAGATCAACCCCAGGCCATCCAGGCACTGGTAGAAGGCATAGAAAAGGGAGAACACGGCCAGGTTTTATTGGGAGTTACCGGTTCCGGTAAAACTTTTACCATGGCCAATGTAATTGCCAAACTCAATCGGCCTACCCTTATTCTGACCCACAACAAAACCCTTACCGCCCAGTTGTACGGAGAATTCAGGGACTTTTTTCCTGACAATGCCGTTGAATATTTTGTTTCCTACTATGATTATTACCAACCCGAAGCCTACATCAGTGCCTCTGACACCTATATAGAAAAAGACCTTCAAATCAATGAAGAAGTAGACAAACTCAGACTGCGGGCTACTTCCTCTCTTTTATCGGGACGCAGGGACATCGTGATTGTAGCTTCCGTTTCCTGCATTTATGGCATGGGAAACCCGGAAGACTACAAAAGTGGCA
>JALQTV010000342.1 GCA_023268675.1 Saprospiraceae bacterium
CAATGTGCTGGTGGACAACGAAAAATTGAAGGCTGCACCCATTGTAGTCGAACTCAATCCCAATTACAACAACCTCTTCGGCAAGATAGAGCGCGAGTCGGTAATGGGAACCCTGGTGACCAATTTCAGCCTGATTCGCTCGGGTTCTCTACACCATGCCAATGGGGGGTATCTGGTATTGCCGGTGGACGAGTTGTTGCGCGCACCCTTTTCCTGGGATACCCTTAAGCGTGCATTGCGCAACCAACGCATCGAAATCGAAGATCCCTACGAGAAACTGGGCCTCATTTCGGCCAAAAGCTTAAAACCGGAACCTGTACCCCTGGACGTTCAGGTCATACTGGTGGGCAATCCCCGTTGGTTTCAGTTGCTCTATCAGCTCGATGAAGATTTCAAAAAGTTGTTCAAAGTCAAGGCGGACTTTGATCCCGTCATGCAGGCCAGCGAGGAAAATGTAGAGGAGATTTGCAGCCTCGTAGCTACTATTTGTAAGGAGGAAATGCTTTTGCCGGTGGATGACCATGCGCTTGCCAAAATCCTGGAGCACAGTCATCGCTTGGCAGACCACCAGGGAAAGTTCATCACCGAGACCGATGACATCGCCGATCTGCTGAGAGAGGCAAATTATTATGCAATCCAGGCCGGAGCGGCCAAAATTTCAGCTGACTACATCCTGGAAGCGATTCGGGAAAAACATTACCGGTCAGATCTGATCTCTGAAAAAATCAGGGAAATGATCGCTCAAAACATCATTTTCATTGATACGGTGGGAGAGAAAACAGGCCAGGTCAACGGACTTTCTGTGCTTGATCTGGGGGATATTTCCTTTGGCAGGCCAAGCCGCATTACCGCCAGTGTAAGCATGGGGCAGGGGGTAATCATAGATGTGGAGAAGGAGGCCAAGATGAGCGGACCCATACATACCAAAGGGGTATTGATCCTGTCGGGCTTCTTGTTTGACAATTTTGGACGCGACAAACCGCTGAATCTGGCTGTAAGCCTTGTTTTTGAACAAAGTTACAGCGGAATAGACGGGGACAGTGCCTCCAGTACAGAGCTTTATGCCATCTTATCCCAACTGGCAGACCTGCCGATCAAACAGGGTATTGCTGTTACGGGCTCGGTCAACCAGCGTGGAGAGGTACAACCCATAGGGGGAGTCAACCAGAAAATTGAGGGTTATTTCGAAGTTTGTAAGGTGAAGGGGCTGACGGGAGAACAGGGAGTGATGATACCCAAAAGCAACGTGGCCAATTTGATGTTGAAACCGGAAGTAGTTGAAGCTGTGGCAACCGGACAATTCAATATCTGGGCCATCGAACACATCAGTGAGGGCATAGAAATCCTGACGGGAATGAAGGCGGGGTTAGGGAAGTGGAACAGAGAGGCCGGACAAATGGAGTTTGAACCCGATACCGTTTTTTACCGTGTCAATGAAACATTGCAGCGCATGACGGATTATATGAAAAATCTGAAAAACGGAGAAGCATAATGGGTTTTACCCACAAGGTTCTCAAGAATAGATTGTGCTTGCGAACCTTGTGGGTAGAAAGCATCCCCAAACCTATTCCTCGTTTTTTACTGCCGATTCCGGCACAAAACTCAGACTCAGGGAATTGACACAGTGACGGGTTTGTTTGGAGGTGAAACCTTCCCCTCTGAAAACGTGTCCAAGGTGTCCGCCACAGTTGGCACAAACGATCTCTGTTCGGTATCCGTCTGCATCCGCTTGTTCGCGAACATTTTTTGCGATCATGTCATCGAAACTGGGCCATCCGGAGCGGCTGTCAAACTTTGTATCCGAACTAAACAAGGGATTGTTGCACTGACGGCAAAGGTAAATTCCCTTGTCTTTTTTGTTGTGAAAGGCACCGGTAAAGGCTCTTTCCGTACCTTTTTGAATCAATATATAAGCTTCTTCCGGGGTGAGGGAATTGTACTCCTTCGGACTTTTTGCTACTGCCGGCATTTCATCCAGTTCCAGCGCTGGCACAGTCGTTTTTTGGCCGCAGGCCTGAAGTACAAGGAGTGCAAAGAAGGTGGTAAAGAGTGATTTTACAGAAAAAACAGACATAAGCATTGTTTTTATCAGGTGATCAATCGACTTTTTTCAGAGAAAGGGAGTTGATGCAGTAGCGGAGGCCACTGGGAGCCGGACCATCCGGGAATACATGTCCCAGGTGGGCATCGCAGGTGTTGCAACAAACTTCCACGCGAGTCATTCCATGAGAGTGATCCACGATGTAATTGATGGCGTTTTCTTTGAGGGGCTGGGTGAAACTGGGCCAGCCTGTTCCGGATTCAAATTTTTCGTTGGAGTCGAAAAGTTTTTCTTCACAGCAGGCACAGGCATAGATGCCGGGTTCGAACCTGGAGCAAAATTCACCGGAAAAGGGCCTTTCTGTCCCTCTGGCACGGGTGATGCGGAAAATTTCGGGATCCAGCGCTTGCTCCCACTCGGCATCGGTCTTTTCTACCCGTCTATCGGGTTCGGGATTGCCTGCTTTGGCATAGTTTAGTACGTCTTTCCAGGTGATCATGGGTCGAATTTTGTTAATCCTTTAAATGAGTGAGAGGACATTTTGTTCAATGCTCCTCAAAGCTACACGATTATTTCTTTTTCAAACGTGGAATCAGGGCAGGAGTTTTTTGGGCGTAAGCCAAAAATTCCGGTTTGTCCCGGTATTTTGCTTCCAACATGGGCACTCCGGATACCCTTGACAACAACCAGGTGATGGTGAGGGGGCTCAGGATCGTAACATACCAGTGACCATGTGGAAGTAAAAGGAGCCACAGCCCCCACCACAAAACAATCTCCCCAAAATAGTTGGGATGGCGTGACAGGGCCCAGAGGCCGGTTTGCAGTATTTTTCCGCGATGAGCGGGCTTGCTTTTGAATTGTTGCAGTTGATAGTCTGACACCGATTCCCAGAGCCAGCCAAAGTGAAAATGGCAC
>JALQTV010000343.1 GCA_023268675.1 Saprospiraceae bacterium
CAGAGTACGACGGTTTAGCAAACCGTTGGTTTCAGCCACTCACCCACTTCACCAGTAAGGTTTATACTGAAAAAAGACAACTTGATGTCTTTAATTTTATTCCGCAGCGAGTATTGAGAATCTTAATCTGTGATTAGTTTTCTCTTGCCCCGTAAGGGGAATGCAAATGTAGGTAACCTTTCAAAAATTTCCAATACCTCTGGCGGTATTTTTTTAAAAAAAATAGCAATTAGTGTTCGTTCAGACTAAGCTTGATTTTTTTCTCCAGTTCGATGACTGTATCCTTGAAAACCACATCCGTTTCCATAAGGTCTTGGACGGTTTTACAGGAGTAAATCACAGTACTGTGGTCTCTGCCACCGAAAAGTTCCCCAATAGACTTCAGGGACTTGTCTGTTAGTTTTTTAGCGAGAAACATGGATAGTTGGCGAGCGATTACAATCGATCTTTTCCTTGTTTTACCTGACAAAGTATCTACCGACACTTTAAAGTGCTCTGCTACCAGGTCCTGGATAAAGGGAACGGTTATTTCCTTATTGATCTGGGAAACAAAATTCTTGACTACCTCTCTTGCCAAGTCCATGTCCACCTCTTTTTGGTTAAGGGACGAATGGGCAATCAGAGAAATCAGCGCACCTTCCAGTTCGCGTATCTTACTTTGACTATGGTAGCACATGAACTCTATCACTTCTCCCGGCAATTTGACCCCTTCTTGCTTCATCTTTGCCTCCAGGATGGCCATTCTCGTTTCGAGATCGGGCGCTTGAAGGTCAGCAGTCAAACCCCATTTGAAGCGGGAAATCAATCGATCCTCCACGTCTTCCAGATCTTTGGGTGGCCTGTCCGAAGTAAGGATAATTTGCTTGCCACTTTGGTGAAGCTGGTTGAAAATGTGGAAGAAAATCTCCTGGGTTTTGTGTTTGTTGGACAAAAACTGAATATCATCTAATATCAGGACATCAATGAGCTGGTAAAAATTCACAAAATCATTGACGGCATTGTTCTTCAAAGATTGGATAAACTGGTTGGTGAAATTCTCTGCCGAAACGTAAAGCACATTTTTACCCGGCAGGGTGTTGACAATTTCATTGCCTATAGCTTGTGCCAGGTGGGTTTTGCCCAATCCCGTACTGCCATATACCACCAGTGGGTTGAAGGAAGTAGCACCGGGTTTTTTGGCGATAGCCTGACCTGCACTTCTGGCAAGGCGATTGCAATCACCCTCTATATAGGAATCGAAAATATAATTGGGATTTAGATTGGGATTGATCTTCACCTTTTTAATCCCCGGGATCACAAAGGGATTTTTGATACTTTCGGTTGAAAATCCATGCTGGTCAGCAGTTGCCGTGCTACTGGTCTGATAACCTGAATCCTGGCGCTGTCTCGCTTGGCGATTTTGTCTGGCCTGATCCTCCAGCTGCCCCACGAGAATTTGGTATTCCAATCGCCCCTTGTCTCCTAATTCTTTTCGAATAGTAGTTTTCAGGAGAGACACATAATGCTCCTCCAGCCACTCGTAGAAAAACTTATTGGGAACCTGAATGGTCAACGCAGTTTCATCCAGTCTTACCGGTTTGATCGGTTCGAACCAAGTCTTGTAACTTTGCGTATTTACGTTTCGCCTAATAATAGCCAAACAGCTATCCCATACGGTAATGTGATCCTTTACCATTCTCAAAGATTGATTAAACTTGTCCTCCTAAAATGTTTGCCAGTTGTATCAGTAAGTCAGGATATCACTGTGTATATCGGACTTATTACGAATTAATTTCCTCCGATATATCTAAGACTAGTAGTTGATATCAGGGCGCTGCGGGAGTTCAAAGTTCAGAAAAAAAACCCAAACCTGAAATTAATTCAGGGAATTTGAGCCAGTTTTTTTTCAACATTCCACTAACCTTTTATAAGGTTTTACAAACCAAAATCTTACAAAGCAAGACACAAAAACGTTCTTCGTAAGTCCCTGAAAAGCCGTAAGATTTGACTTTTGTGTTTTCCACAGTCCTTGTTAGTTATTCTCGCCAAGGGTTTCACCCACCGGAAGATTGGTACAAGTTACACAGATATTTTTGCGGTTTCTTTCGACGTACAAGTCCACCCTACCCAAGAGGATTCCACCCCAACCGGCTTGGTGAATAAATACGGGCTTGCCTTCGGCATTCTTGATGATTCTGGGTTCTCTCATAAAAGTATGCGTATGCCCGCCAATAATAAGATCAATGTTTTTACTCAAAGAGGCAAGTTTGACATCCGAAATTTTTTCATCTCTGTACTGATAGCCCAGGTGGCTCAGACAAATTACATAGTCGCACTTTGCTTCTTCCTTCAACAGTTTGGCATATTTGTTTGCATGACTAAGTGGATCCAGATAGCGGGTCTCCTTATACCATGCTTTTGGCACCAGCCCTTCCAACTCAATACAGGCACTTAGCAATCCAATTTTGACTCCGGCCTTGTTGATCACCTTATAAGGTTGAGACAACCCATTCATAGGGGTATCCGAGAAATCGTAATTTGAAACGATGAATGGGAAATTTGCCAGAGGCATATTGGCAGCCAACTGATCTATGGTAGCATCAAAATCGTGATTGCCCAGTGTGGCAGCATCGTATTTCATAGCAGACATGAGCTTGAACTCCAATTCTCCCTTGAAATAATTGAAGTAGGGAGTTCCCTGGTAAATATCTCCTGCATCCAACAACAGCACATTGGGTTCTTCTTTGCGAATCTGCTCTATCAGTGCCATTCTCCTGGCTGCTCCTCCCTGCCCCGCATTGCGGCTGCCATCCATGGGGAAAGGATCGATCCGGCTGTGGACATCATTGGTATGTAAGACAGTTATCCGGGTAACTTCCCCCCTCTCAAAAGCTTCCAGGGAGAGGTTTCCACTATATAGCAGCAGAGATCCTAATCCCGCCTGATGCAAAAAGTTTCTTCTGTTCATCTGATT
>JALQTV010000344.1 GCA_023268675.1 Saprospiraceae bacterium
GCATATCCCAGACGAAGGTATTGCCACCTGCTTCGATATCGCCTAATTTATGACCTCGATCCTTTGCTTTGGTAGAAAACTCCTTGATAAGATCTCCATCCGGCTCATAGAATGATAGTTTGACAACTTTGTCTTCAGCTGGTTTTTCTTTGAAGTAGTAGTTGACCAAAACTCCACCGGGATGATTTTCTCCCACTGTCGCAAAGGCATTGCTGCTAGCAGGTCTCCATCTGCCCCCTGCTCCCATACGGTAACTTGGGATTGGTTGGAACAGGTAATAGTCACTTTTGGCTACTTCTTCACTCAATTGGTGCAAAGGACTAATGTCATCGATCAACCAGAAGCTTCTCCCCTGAGTTGCTGCAATGAGGTTGTCATCCTTGATTGTCAAATCAGTAATGGGAACCATTGGAAGGTTTAACTGGAAGCTGCTCCAGCTTGCGCCGTCGTCAAAAGAGAGGTACATTCCTGATTCTGTACCTGCGTATAATAACCCGGGACGCTTCTGGTCAGCGCGGACTACTCTTGTAAAGTGTTCTCCATCAATGCCATTGGTGATGAGTGTCCATGTTTTTCCATAGTCCTTGGTTTTGTAGAGATAAGGAGTATAGTCTCCCAATTTGTAACGGGTACCTGCAACATAAGCTCCACCCTTGACAAATGGATCAGGATCAATGCTGTTGATCATCATCCATTCTGGCATGTTTGGAGGAGTTACATTGGCCCAGTTTTGGCCACCGTCTTTGCTTACGTGAATCAACCCGTCATCGGAACCCGCCCAGATGAGGTCTTTTTCGTAAGGAGATTCGCAGGCAGCGAACACAGTACAATAGTATTCGACACCTGTATTGTCTTTAGTGATATCGCCACCGGAAGGTCCCAATTTGGTAGGATCATTTCTGGTCAAATCCGGGCTGATCGTTTCCCATGACTCGCCACCATCTCTACTTACATGAAGGTGGTTCGAAGCAGCATACAATTTGTCATTCTCATGTGGAGAAAAGAAAATAGGGAAGTTCCACTGGAAGCGGTATTTCATCCCTTCTGCTCCATAACCCATAGGGTTGTCAGGATAAACGTTGATGCCACGATTTTGGTTGGTTCGGTGATTGATGCGCTCCAGGTATCCGCCATAACTGCCACCATAGACTACATCATTATCAGTAGGATCTACAGCCAGGTGAGCACTTTCCCCTCCCGCAGAAGGTTCCCAGTGGTCCTCAGTAATGGCAAATCCATCTGTGCGGTGCAAAACTCTGAGCGTACTGTTGTCTTGTTGGGCACCATAAATGCGGTATGGGAAATTATTATCGGTAGTAACCCGATAAAATTGTGCAGTAGGTTGGTTGTGATAAGTTGTCCAGTTTTCACCGGCGTCATAACTGACCTGAGCACCTCCATCGTCAGCTATAACCATGCGCTGATTGTTTTCAGGAGCAATCCAAAGATCGTGGTGGTCTCCGTGAGGAGCGTTGTAAGATTTGAAGGTCCTACCTCCATCTGAAGATTTGTGGTAACTAACGTTTACTACATACACGATGTCTTCATCCTGAGTATCTGCATAAATGCGGGAATAGTACCAGGCACGTTGGCGCAAGTTTCTGTCGCTGTTTACTTTAACCCAGTTTTCACCACCGTCGTCTGATCGGAAAACGCCACCATTCTCATTTTCAATGATTGCAAAAACGCGGTTTGAATTAACAGGAGAAACAGAAACGCCTATGATTCCAAGCATTCCTTCTGGCAGACCATTGTTTTGAGAAATATTGGTCCATGTGTCTCCTCCATCTGTACTTTTCCATAGTGCAGAACCTTCCCCGCCTGATTCCAAGCTATAAGGGGTACGTCTTACTCTCCAGGTAGAGGCGAAGATAATTCTTGGATTATTGGGATCCAGGATTAGATCACAACCTCCGGCATCGGGATTTACAAAAAGGATTTTTTCCCAGTTCTGTCCGCCGTCTTTGCTTCGATAGATTCCTCTCTCATCGCTGGATTTGAATAGGTCTCCCAAAACGGCCGCATAAACAAGATCCGGATTTTGAGGATGTACTCTGACCCGTGGAATATGTCTGGAGTTTTCCAGACCAATGTGCGACCAGGTTTTGCCGGCATCCACTGACTTGTACATTCCATAACCATAGGAAACATTACCGCGAACAGTAACTTCACCACCACCTACATAAATGACATTAGGATCCGATTGAGCTACTTCTACTGCCCCAATAGAGCCACCAAAATATCCGTCGGAGATATTTCCCCACGTTTGGCCCCCGTCCTCTGTTTTCCAGACACCACCCCCGGTGGCTCCCATGTAAAACAGATTTGGCTTCCCGGGAACGCCGGTCACGGCCGCAGATCTACCCCCGCGGAAAGGTCCAATGCTTCGCCATTGCATTGAGTTGTACAAAGATTCGTCATAGGAAGTTGTTTTACCTGATTTCTGGGCAGAAAGCGGTAAAACAAACCCCATGATCAATACTGGCATGATTAATTTAAAGAAAGTTTTGATCATAAAATTTTGTTTTGATGTTAGTTTGGACTTTGAGAATGAATTATTATCCCCATCTTCAAAATTAAAAAATAAGCAGGCTTGGACAAGCTTTTGAGGTATTTTATGCCGTTAAAGGAAAGGTTAAAGCTGCAATATTGGAATAGTTGTATTTTTGGACACAATCAAATACCTTCAAAATGTACGGAAAATTGTTAGTGTTTGTTTTTTGTGCTTTATTTTGCCTTCAGGCTTGTAAAGTAAGCGAAAAAATAGAAAGACCTTTGGAAAGTTATGCTCTTGACCCGGCCAAGGAATTGTCCGTTTTAAATATTCCTGTCAACATAGACCTGAAGGCACTGGAAGCCTCGCTAAACCGCGAATTCTCGGGGGTGATTTTTGAGGATACGGATATGAATGATGGTGAT
>JALQTV010000345.1 GCA_023268675.1 Saprospiraceae bacterium
TTAACAATTTTATATCCTTTCGGATTTTTTTTAATGTGGGCAAAGGTACCGATTTTGCCCAAAGTTTATGCTGTTCTACCTGGATAAACTAACAAAGCCTCTTCCAGACAATCCATCGCGGCTCCAAGAGCCTGCTCACCAAGGACATAAGCAATTCTTGCTTCTTTTTTTCCCAGACCTTTAGTTGCATAAAAAGCCGAACCGTGTGAAAGCATAAGCGTTTGTTTGTTCGTAGAAAAGGATGAAAGCAACCATTTGCAAAATTCAAATGCATCATCTACAGGTAGTTCTGCAAAACAATAAAATGCCCCTTCAGGTAAATAGGATTTGACTCCTGCCATTTGCTGCAATCTTTGAAAAACCAACATCCTGCGCCGATTGTATTCTCCTTTGACTTTCTCAAAATATTGGTCTTCAAGATCCAGCAATGCTTCTCCCAATACCTGACCAAAAAATCCAGGGCTTATCCTTTGTTGACCGTAACGGCCAATAATACTCATAAGGTTTGCATTTCTGCTGATAACAGCCCCCGTGCGGGCTCCACAGGCACTGTAGCGCTTGGAAATGGAATCTACAACCACTACATGATCTTCGATCCCCTGTAACCGTAATGCGGAGTAAAAAGGAGTATCTCCAAAACAAAACTCTCTGTACACTTCATCTACAATCAAAAACAGGTCGTACTTTCGAACAAGGGCGGCAATCTCATGGAGTACTGTTTCAGGGTATACTGTGCCTGTTGGATTCGCAGGGTTGTTAATCATGATTGCCCTGGTCTTTGGATCTATGGCTGCTTCAAAGACATCTATCGGGGGCAGGGCAAAACCTGTTTCAAGATAACTTGTTAAGGGCTTAATTTGAATGCCTCCCATACCGGCAAAACCACTGTAATTAGCATAAAAGGGCTCGGGTACAAGAACATTTTCGCCAACATTCAGACAGGCTTGCAAGACAAAAAAAAGAGCTTCAGAGGCTCCCTGTGTGATGATGATGTCTTCCTGCGATACATCCACATCAAACTTCTTATAATAGGAACACATTTTCGCCCGGTAGGAATGGTTACCAAGGGCATGGCCATATTCCAGGACAGGGGCGTCTACTTTTCGAATGCTCTCCATGGCCATTGCAGGAGTATGAATATCCGGCTGGCCTATATTTAAATGGTAAACATGAATCCCTTTTGCTTTTGCTGCCTCAGCATAGGGGATTAGCAACCTAAAAGGAGAATCAGGAATGGACTCGGATCTTAAGGAAACCTTGGGCATCGTTTATTGGAATTGTGATTGATCGTAAGGTGCGAAGTCTTGAAAAACTTGCTCCGGAATGCTGGAATATACAGCGATATCACTCAACTTATTATTCCCCCTGTCGCCGCTTAATTTAATTCCTCCATAGTCTTGATAGTCTCGCCAGGGAACAGTAAACCGGGGAGCTTCATCCGAGGCCTTTGGGAAGTAGGACCATTGAGTTACCAGATGAGACTGAGTATCAACAAATACATGGTACTTATTCTCCGGTGTTCTACCAACTTCTTCAAAGGTCAGCTGTAGAACGTCAGCCATTTCTCCACTAAGCGTAGTGTCTTGTCCCAGGTATTTTAGTGTAACACCACTATCTTTCAGTTTCATTGGCATGACTAGCCAATAGCTGTCATTTATCCAGATAGAAATCCCCTTTTCAGTGTATTTCCTGACAGAATCAGTTGCAGTCATTACTTCTCCTCCTTCCATAATTTTCCCCGTTTCATTTTTCAAGTCTATAAGATAAATAGAACTGGTTTCAGGTATCTCGATTCTCACCCGTTGTTCTTGTTTATCCCATAGCAACATCCTTCTGCCAAAAAAATTCCATGAAATAAAACGAGTTTTATCCCAGTTTTTTCTTCCACCAACAGCCTTCATGACCTGGTCAGCAATAGCTATGGCTTTAGCATCTGACACTGATTCGTTGAAACCAGGTGCTGCGGGATTTACTTCATTAGTGGTGAGGCTTTGTTCATCCGTCTGGCAACTCGGGATGGCAAAAAAACCAATCAGTGCTATCATCAAAAGATAAAGCTTGTTCATATTTTCTGGGTTTTGGTTCAATCAATATTTCGATTGTCGTGTAACTGATCCTGGTACCGACTTAACTCCAGCCACTTATCTTCTACAGCGAGGCGAGCTTGTTTTGGCCAGGTTGCTGTATCTAAACCACTCATGCCCTGAGCTGTCAACGCATTGCTCAGTTCGGTCTCTTCCCGCTCAGCCAAGTCCTTCCATGATTTTATTCCGGCTTTTTTCAAAGCGGATTCAATTATATCGTCAATCCCTTCAATGATTTGCAAATTTTCGGGGTTGGGATTAAAGCCAAGCATTGTGATCATTAATTCCTGGATTTTTGTCCTTTTGTCCCCTCTTTTCAAAGCTAGATCCAACTGAAAACTTTCTAGTTTCTGCCAGTTTTCAGTAATCGCCCAGGTAGCTTGAAGCTGCCAGTTTTCAATTTCCTGGAGACTCACCCCTATACCTGCTGCAAGCATGTATTCAGCTAGCACTTTCAAATCTGCATTTGCCAGGTCTTTCCAATCTTTGATACCATTAAGCTCCAATAAGGCAGCAATTTTGTGATTAACTCCATCAATAATGGCAAAATTTGATGGTGCAAAAAACTGACCATAAGCATTTTGAGCAGATCTCCCATTTTTCTTTTGGAATAAGCTCCCCGATAAGATCATGCTTCCGCTGCCTTTCTCTTTCTTCATTTGATCGAGGGTCTCTTTGAGGCCAATGTTCTCTTTTTTGGCAAGTTCCAATTGTCTTTTCCAATTTAAGGCAAAGATCGACCAAAATGAGAGCATGCCAAGTAAAAAAGCTCCTGCAGACCCCAAAATGGTTCGTAAAAAGC
>JALQTV010000346.1 GCA_023268675.1 Saprospiraceae bacterium
GTTGTCGTTTGGGACTGACAGGAATACCCGAACTTCTTGCCGGGTCAATCACCCTTGTACCAGGAGTAGTAATCGCCTCTGACAAAGCTGTTTCTTCGCGGCGCTGTAGCAGGTAGAGGTACAAATTTTCCTTGATCTTCTGCTGGCGTTCGATTTGCAACAAATCTTTTTTCTTGCTGGGCACTGCCCGAATTTCACTCCTGAAGCCGGCAATCTGATTCTTCAAGCTTTCCATGGGAATGCTCATGTCCTTCTTTACATTTTGCAGGGTAAGCAAAATGGTACGCTTTATTTCTGCGATGCGGTCTTCTGCCTGGATGCGACGGGGATTTTTTTCGGTCAACTGATCGGCTATGCGATCGTAGTCCAGTACCAGTTGGTTGTACTGTGAGACAAAAGCTGATAAACTTGGATTTTCGGCGATGAGATTGGCAGGTATCAGTTCGTAGGCATTGTTGTCTTCTATCAGGTAAGACTCAAGAGATTCCAGAATTTCCCTGTTGACCTCCATATCGGTCAACTCTCGCTCAAGTTGCGTAAGCTGGCCGTAAAGCATCCCTGCCAGGTCTCCTGCCCCCTCGGTAGCAATTTCGTTTTGTTGCTGGTATCTCTCAATGCCTGTCTCTACGATATCCAGTTCATTGGTTAGACTCGCAAGCCGTTCATCAATGAATTGGATCGTATTGTTCAGCACTTTGTTTTCATCATTCACCTCCTCGTCGTTGTACACCTCCACCAGGGTATTGAGAATATCCTCAGCCTTTGCGGGTACCGGGTCGGTCAGGCTGAGTTCCAGGATACTGGACCACTCTCCAATCTGATTGATGGCCAGTCCCGATTGATAGCGAAGGGCAACGCTTTCGGGGTTTTGGATATTCAGCAGATAGCGGGTATTTTCTTCATCCTCCCTCCGGATGTGGGAAGGATTTTCATGTATCAGAAAATATCCGGCTTCTTCCCGGAAGGGAATGCCAAAATAGCGTTCTTTTAAATCTTCCGCGTCGCGGGGACCGATCAGGAAGCGTTCAGAGTCCAACACTTCAATATCGAAAAAAGCGGCTTTCCTGCCATGTTCGAGCACAAAAGTATCGAGCAGGAAAGGAGGATTTTGGTACAACTCTACATCTGTAAAATTTTCTTTTCGGAAAATTTCCACGTTGAGCCTGAGCGTTTCTACTACCCGCTTCATCAAGGTAAGTGAGCGCAGGATTTCGATTTCGTTTTTGACGGATTTGTTGCCTCCGGTGAAGCCAAAATCCTGTGCAAAGATGACCGACTCTTCGGATATCCCTCCACCACCTGTTTCAGTGCGTTTGATCAGGATGGTATTTTTTGTTTCATAGAGGTTGGGGGTGTAGAGCAGGTAGGTATAACCTATTCCTATGGCTGCCGCCAAAAAGAGGAGGAAAAGCCACCAATTGTTGAGAATCTTGAACAGCCAATACCTCAGGTCGAGGTTGAAATCCTCATCCCTAAATTGGGTATCGGGGTAATTTCTAAGATTGGTATTATTTGAAGCGCTCAATGTTTCTTGTTTTGGGGATCTGCACTCAATTGCGGAAAATACTCAAGGCGAAAGCAACGAGAGATGTCACTACTGAAACCCAGGGTAGTACCCGCGTCGCAGGATCTCTGAGAGTTGTTGTTTTAGCCTGTACCGGTTCCACGTAAATCAAGTCGTTTTGCTTCAGATAAAAATGAGGAGACCTGAAAATATCTCTTGAATCCAGATCCACATAGGAAAAGGATCGTTCTCCCTCGCGTTCCCGTACAATCAGGATGCTGTCTCTTCGCCCGTAAGGACCTACATCTCCGGCCATAGCCAGGGCCTCCAGTATGCTCAATCGTTGGTTGCTCAGATTAATTACTCCCGGCCTTCCCACTTCTCCCAGGACATGTACCCTAAAGTTCATCAGGCGCAAATTGACAGAGGGACGGGTAAGGTATTCCTTCAAAGCATCCAGTACCTTCAAACGAGCCTCCTCTGCTGTAAGTCCACCAAGTTTCATCCGTCCCAATCCTGGAAAATCGATATAGCCTTCGGCATCCACAAGGTAGCCACTCATCTGCATGCCCTGTATGCCCATCATCCCCATATTGGTTCCTGCTCCCATATTGTAAGGTCTTGCAGTTTCGGGATCTTCTGCACTCACAAAGATACTCAGGATATCTTCGGGCTGGATGGTAATCGTTTGATAGTTGAGTATTGCTTCGGGTTCGTTCGGAAAAGGCTCTCCCTTGTTGAAATTAAGCAGTTGGTCATGCGTTACGCAACTGCTTAACGAAGACAGGCCAAGGCAGCAAAGCAAGATGTGCAAAGGCAGTATCCCGGAGTATGTAATTTTCATTCGAATCAATCGGTGAAAGAGCTGTAAACTGTTTATTTACAGGCCATATAACGTTAATCAAAGTCAAAGATACATTTTTTGGTTCATAAACTCATAACGCAAGAGCTTTGTCATCAAGCGAGACTGAGCTGTCATGCGCTTCAAGGCTTCCAATTGATCAGAGTTGTGAAGATCCGTTCCTGCCCAGTCATACATTTTCTTTTTGAGCAGTTTTTCCGACATGCGCCGTACGGAAGTTCCGTAGTAGCCCGTCAGAGACAATAGGTTGAGTTGAAACTGGCAACCCGATTGCTTCAGTGCTTCGAGTTTTGTGAAATCACCATGATAAAACAGATAGCGCTCCGGATGCGCAAGAATGGGCTGATAGTCTTTTACCCGCAGGGCAAAAATATATTGTTCCAGTTGCGGCGTTGGAGCGATGTAAGACATTTCTACCAATACATATTTCCCCGCACCCCAAGTGAGTAGTTTTTTCTCGTCCAGACACTTGTCAAAACCCGGATCGAGCATGTATTCCGCTGACAAATGCACGTTTG
>JALQTV010000347.1 GCA_023268675.1 Saprospiraceae bacterium
GCTGGAAGAAAATGCTGGTTAACATTAGCATTAGCGGGAACAACCGGCAGAATTCCCATATTCTACCGGAGTATTCCCGCTCGCTAACAAAATTTATAAGAATGAATAACCAGTTTATTGCTTACTGCTCATCTTCGATAATCTGTTTCACCTCATCCTGAGTAAGTGCCTTGCTGAAAATTCGCAATTCATCCATCAGACTGAGGTCAGATTTGTGGTTCCAACCGGTAAAGCGGGGAGCACCTGACATGATGGACAAGACATCGCATCCGGTCCAGTCTATGCCGGCAAATGCCCCTTGTTTAGCCACTTCACCGTTGATGTACACCACGCACTCCGTACCGGAGATGGTGAAGGCGAAATGCGTCCATTCGCCCGTGTCCGGATCAACATCTGCAGCTGAACCACCGTCAAACCAGCTGTCGGCAGAACCATTGCCTGCATTGAGCTTGAAGCGTTGTTTGCCCCCGGCATTTTCGCGGAAAAAGCGGAAACCACTCTTGCGATTGTTTTGAGCATCGGGATTGGCTTCATCGGGAGGACCCATAACAAGGATACCCGCGCGATCCGGTGTAGCGTTGATGTTCATCCAGAAAGATGCACTGAATTCTTCTCCGGTCAAGCCCTCCGTTGAGAAGGTAAGGTATCCATCCGTTGCACCTGCATAGGCCACATCTACCTTTCCGGCTGCAGCAAACCCAGGACTTCCAACTACTGTGGCAGCGGTATTGCTTACAAGATCTTTGTATTCGTCTTCAAAAGGCAGGTAGAATATTTCATTCTCATATTTTGGCGTATAGCCAAAACCTTTGCCTGAATCATCTGTGATCACCTGTCTGATTTCCGCCAGAGACAACGCTCGATCGAAAATGCGCAATTCGTCCATGAGGCTTTGGTCAGATGTGTGATTCCAACCGGTAAAACGAGGAGCGCCTGACATGATAGAGAGGATGTTGCAGTCCGTCCAGTCAAGGGCTGTGATATTGACTTCTTTAACCGATTCTCCATTGATGTACACAATGGCCTGGTTGTCTGAGATAGTGAATGCGAAGTGTGTCCATTCGCCTGTATTGGGTACTACATCTGCTGCAGCGCCTCCGTCAATCCAGTGATCTCCGGTACCATTACCTACGTTCAATTTGAAACGTTGTTTGCCGCCAGCATTTTCACGGAAAAAACGGAACCCACTTTTGCGATTGTTTTGAGCATCAGGGTTAGCTGCATCCGGTGGCCCCATAACCATAATCCCTGCACGATCCGGACTTGAGTTGACTTTAATCCAAAAAGCAGCTGTAATGCCACTGTTTTGGAAACGACTGCCGTCAAAGGTCAGGTAAGCATCTGCTGCTCCCTTATAAGAAGCATTGCCGGCAACCCCTTCTTCAGCGAAACCAGGATTTCCCACCACTGTAGGACGAGTAATGCTAACGAGATCTATGTTGTCGTTCTCAAAAGGCATGTAAAGGATCTCTCCTGCATACAAAGGCACATAAGGTGCTTCTTTTTCGAAAGATACGGTAGAAGTAGTAGTTTTACCTGAGAGGTCATGTGCCGTCACACCCAGTTCGTGCGTACCGGTAGTAACCTGGTCATAGGTTACCGTACCGATATACTTCCGGTAGTCTGTAAAATTACTGATGGTAGCAATTTCCTGCCCATCCATGGTCAATACAACCTTACTTAGTTCTATGTCATCAGAAGCTTCAAACTTGATATCGATAGAAGTAACTGCTTCCAATACCTTTATCTTGGTACCTTCCACGGGATATTTGATTTGTACTACCGGAGCTCCTGAATCCGGCCCGGCTTCCACTGCCGTGATCGGGTCAATAAAGCTATCCTTGGTACAGGCCCACATCATCAGCATGGCAGACAAGCCGGCCAGAATGGGCAATTTTGATTTTATTTTATTCAGCATCGCTTGATTCAATTTTAATGTTGAAAGATTGCTACCCTGTATCAATTCACATCCAGCACCGGCAGTTGATCCACCTGATTTTGCGGATATGGCAAATAGATGTCATCCGCCGTGAAAGTACGTCCATCATAGCTTAGCTCATCATAACGGCCATATCGAACCATATCGTAGTATCTGGTTCCCCATTCCATGCCCAGTTCTGCAAACTTTTCTTCCAGCACCATATCCAGGGTAACTCCTGAAACAGCCGGCATATCGCCCCTTTGGCGAACCAGGTTAACGGCTTGATCTGCACTCATAGCTGAACCGGAAGCTCCATTTACCAGTGCTTCTGCATACATTAACAAGATCTCAGCGTACCTGATACAGATGAAATTTTTATTGGAACCGTAAGAAGTTCTTCCCGGAATCAACTGATCAGAGGGCAGATAATGTTTGCCGCTGGCAAAAAGTGCCCGTGCGTAATCGTTGAAGCGGTCACCTGAACGGGTTGTATTGTTGACGAAAGCAGGAAATTCGCTATACCCGGTATAGTTCTTCAGCTCTTCAATTCCTCTGTTGGTAAAGATTACACTGGTTTCCAAACGGGTAGTTTCCCCTCTGTCAAGCATGAATTTGATGTACTTCAAACTGGGTTCATAAAAACCCCAGCCGCCACTGGCACCTGTCACTTTAGGCGTCCAACTTTGAGGTCCAAAGAAAGCCATCAGGTAATTTCTGGAATCTCCCGAAGCTTGGTTGAAGTCAGAGTACTGGATTTCAAGCAAATTTTCCCGGCTTAGTTTGCCCGGAATTTTGAACAAATTATAGTAATCCCCTTCTAAAGCAAAAGCTCCTGATTGGATGATTTCAGCAGTAGCATCCGCAACGGCCTGGTAGTTTTCCATCTCAAGGTTTGCCAATGCTTTTATAGCCAAAGCGGTATATTTGGTTACCCCTCCGGTAATGTCCGTCCTGTC
>JALQTV010000348.1 GCA_023268675.1 Saprospiraceae bacterium
TGTTAGTGATGAAAATCTTCAAATTCCGCACTATGACTGGCAAAATAGAAAGTTTGTTATTGAGCCTCTTTATGAAATTTTAAACAAAGAATTAGTCGAAGAAGAATTTAATATTTCTGGTCAGAAAGTTGAAGTTGTAGGTACAATTTTGGAGGTTCAACTTGCAGAGCCTATCTTACCTGGAGGAAGTACGGTGTTGGATATGGAATTTGAATCCCAGGTACCTTTGCAGATCAGACGTACAGGAAGAGACAATGAGGAAGGAATTTCTTATTCTATGGCGCAATGGTATCCAAAAATGTGCGAGTACGATTACCAGGGCTGGCATGCCAATCCTTATGTAGGGCGGGAGTTTTATGGTGTATGGGGTGATTTCGACGTGACCATTGCTATCGACAAAAGTTATACGGTTGCTGCCTCCGGCTACCTTCAAGATCCTGAAAAAATCGGGCACGGTTATGCCGATGGAGATGCAGCCAATCCCCAGCCAAGCGCTGATGGAAAGTTGAAATGGAGATTTATTGCCCCCAATGTACACGACTTCCTCTGGGCTGCCGACCCTGATTACACCCATACCAGTCTGGTAAGGAAAGATGGTTCTGTATTGCACTTTTTCTATCAGGAAAACGACAAAACCAAGGAAAACTGGGAAATGCTTCCCGAGATTATGGATGAAGCCTTCAATTACATCAATGAAAACTTTGGACAATATCCGTATGATCAGTATTCCTTTATTCAAGGAGGCGACGGGGGAATGGAATATCCTATGGGCACTTTGATCACTGGTGAGCGCAATTTGGGAAGTCTTGTTGGAGTTGCTGTCCACGAATTGATGCACAGCTGGTACCAAATGATTTTGGGTTCCAACGAAAGTTTGTATGCCTGGATGGACGAAGGATTTACGAGTTATGCTTCCAGTCGTGTGATGAACCACCTTCGGGAAAAGCAAATGATTCCGGGACAGGTTTCGACCAACCCGCATCGGGGGTCTTATGCGGGATATATTCGCTTTTCTCAAACCGGGCTCGACGAGCCACTGACTGTTCACTCCGATCATTACATGACGAATGCCGCCTACGGAGTAAATTCTTATAGTAAAGGAGCAGTTTTTTTAGCGCAGCTGGAATATGTAATCGGTAAGGAAGCCTTTGATAAAGGATTGTTGGAATATTTTAACCAGTGGAGATTCAAGCACCCCAATTCAAATGATGTCATCCGGATCTTTGAAAAAGCTTCAGGACTAGAATTGGACTGGTACAGAGAATACTTCGTTTTTACCACTGCAACCATAGATTATGGCATTCAGTCAGTTGAAGCATCGGAGGAGGGTACGACGGTAAAATTGGAGAAGGTAGGCCGCATGCCTATGCCTCTTGACGTAGTCGTGACAACGAAAGATGGGAAAAAACATACCTACAACATTCCTTTGCGTATGATGCGCGGCAACAAGCCTTCCGAAGGTTCGGATATGGTAACGGTATCGGAAGATTGGCCCTGGACCCATCCTGCCTATGAGCTCAAGATTGCAGCCTCTTTTGAGGACATACAATCTATAGAAATTGACCCAAGTGAGCGGATGGCAGACATCAATCGGGAGAACAACCTTTTTAAAAGGGATTAGAGGCTATTTCAGAAACAATGTTGAGATTGCTTCTAACCTTGTCAGGTTTATCGATTTTACCCCTTCGGCTTTGGCTGGAGGGGTAAAATTTTTGATAAATTTGAGGAACCAAATCGGCTGATGAAAATATTACAGGTCTGCAAAAAATTTCCGTATCCTTTAAAAGATGGTGAGTCACTAGCCATCCACAACATGGCAGAAGGCTTAGTTGCTGGTGGAGTTGAATTGCATCTTTTTTGCATCAATACCAAAAAGCATTTTTTTGACCCTTCAAAATTGCCTGACACGGCCAACCCTTATGCATCGATTACTCTGGTGCCTTTAGACACAAAAGTTACCCTACTGGGAGCCTTCCTGAACCTTTTTTCAGGGAGATCTTACCACATTCAACGGTTTTGGTCACCCAGGGTGGCCAGAGCATTGGAAAAATTGCTTGAACAGGAAAAATTTGATGTCATACAGCTGGAAGGAATACACCTCATGCCCTACAAGAAACGGATCGAGCAATTTTCTGATGCCTTGTTGGTCCTTCGGGCACACAATCTGGAGCATCAAATATGGGAGCGTATTACTGCAAATACCAAAACCGGTCCTAAAAAATGGTACCTCTCTTATCTTACCAAAAAATTAAAAAAGTTTGAGGAATTTGCCATCCGGCAAACTTCTTTTTTAGTGCCTATTTCTTCGCTGGATCTGGGGCATTTCAATTCCATGGGTTTTAGGGGCCAATTTTGTCTGTGCCCCATAGGAATCGATCCCAATAAGTATTTACCGGAAACGCAGGCATTCCGGCACTTTGCAGTTTTTTCCCTGGGGTCTATGGACTGGCTGCCAAATCTTGAGGGGATCGATTGGTTCAGAAAGGAGGTGTGGCCTGATTTTCATCGTAAATTTCCGGATGCCACCTTACATATAGCAGGTCGAAACATGCCTGAATCCTGGTTGTCAGATAGGGATTCAGGGATAGAAATTCACGGTGAAGTACCAGATGCTGTTTCTTTTATGAATAAATATCCCGTAATGATAGTTCCCTTGTTTTCGGGAAGTGGCATGCGGGCAAAAATCATCGAAGCTATGGCTCTCGGCAGGACTGTCGTTACGACCACAGTTGGTTTGGAAGGCATACCCGGTGAGGATGGGCGCAGTGTTTGTCTGGCTGATTCCAGAGAGGGTTTTGTCCGGCAATTGTCCGATCTTGCTTTGGATAAGGCAAAAATGGAAGCGATAGGCAAGGCCGGAAGAAAATTGGTTTCTG
>JALQTV010000349.1 GCA_023268675.1 Saprospiraceae bacterium
CCCATTTCAAGCGCAGCGCCAAGTAAAACTGAAGTTTTTAGACGAATCATTTCAATGTATTCATCAATCGTCACATCATCACGCTCTTCAAAATCCATGTCCATTTGCTGTCCTTCACAAACCTCTATGGCCGTTTCATTGAAAACCTTGACCAGTTCGGGCAGCTGCCCAATAGGTTTGGAACGAGATAAAAACTGATAAGCATAAATCAGCATCACGTCGCCGGAAAGAATACCGGCAGGAAGGCCAAACTTTTCGTGGATGGTAGCCTTGCCACGCCTGACCGGTGCCTCGTCCATGATATCATCGTGTACCAATGAAAAATTATGAAAAATTTCCACTGCCAGTGCTGCGGGCAAAGCCGGATTCAATTCATCTTTAAACAGACTGTGTGCCATTAAAACCAGTACGGGTCTGATCCGCTTTCCTCCCAGATCCATGATGTAATTGACCGGCTCATATAGATTTATTGGCTCCTGATCGAACCTGTTTTCTGCCAGATAAGCGCCGAAAGCAGTCTGGCAATTGCTGATTGTTGACATAGTTTGGATTTATTCTTAACGAAAGGTAAAGAAAAGCAGCTAAACTCAGGAGATAAAGGTAAACAACTTAGTAAAAGCAAAAAAGTGCCGGAATATCGGTTTGCGATATTTTTTATGGGCAATCCCTTTATTCTCAAATAGAATACTTAGCTTTGAACAGAAGCTGCCTCAAAATTATCTTTTGAGGCCAAAAACAATATTGCGATAGCTTCCAGCCAAGTGGCAAAAATTTTGTGGTCAAAAACTATGATAAGCAAGCTTCTGATTCTTGAGGAAAAAGATAGCTGGTCCGAAATATTGACCAGTAATCTTTCGGAGACGAACTTCAGGTTTGCCTTATATCGTGCATCTACGCGGGAAGAATGCCTGGAGACACTCAGTGACCAATCCATAGATGTTATCCTGCTGAATATAAATCCCGGCGACACCTCCGGTTTCAATTTGTTGAAAGAACTTACCAAAATTTTCCCCGACATCCCCTTTATTGTCCTTTCTACTCAAAATAATGATGTCATTGGCATTCAGGCCATCAGAGCAGGAGCACAGGATTTTATCCCCCTGGTTGAATTAGACGCTCGAAGATTGTCCCGATCCATTCGGTATGCAATGTTGAGAAGCAAAAGCCAGAACCAACTAAGGGAAGAAGTCAGAGAGCTCGCCCGAAACAAAAAATACTTCCTGGAAGTACAAAAGCTTGCCAAGTTTGGCAACTGGGAAATGGACATTGTAACCAATGCCATGAAATGGTCCGACGAGGTTTTTCGGATTTTCGGATTCACGCCCAACAGCATCAGCCCCTCCCTTTCCAATTATCTCGACAGCGTGCATCCTCTCGACAAAGAGCGCGTAGATACCTTTTTTGAAGAAACTACCCGCGATGGCAAAGTTCATCGCATGCAACACCGCATTCTGGTTGCAGGAAAAACGATAAAAACCATAGCTTTGCAGGCGAAAGTAAATTATGATGAAACTGAACAGAAGATAGTCCTGATAGGGGGCCTGCAAGACATTTCAGATCTCCGGTTCATCTCTCTGGAATCCTTCTGAATCAGGCAAAAGGAACCAAATACTCATGCAAATATTCGACGCAATCATCATTGGCGGAGGCCCCAGTGGCATAGCTTGTGCCATAGAAGCTCAAAAAGCCGGTCTGAAATACCTGATTTTAGAAAAAGGCCTGCTGGCAAATTCTATCTACCACTTCCCTTCCAACATGACCTTCTTCTCAACCTCGCGACTGCTGGAAATAGGTGACATCCCTTTCATTTCACACAATGACAAACCCACACGCAGTGAAGCGCTGGAATATTATCGCCGCCTCATGCAGCATTACGGCCTTCAAATTCATTTTTATGAAGAAGTTACAGCGATGAAAGCACTACCAGATAGCGGCTATGAAGTAAGCAGCAACAAGGCCCGTTATCACACAAAAAATGTAATCCTCGCCAGCGGATACTATGATGTGCCCCGATACTTACAAGTACCCGGTGAAGAACTCCCCAAGGTGAGTCATTACTACAAGGATCCTCATCCCTACATCGGCCAGCGACTGCTGGTAATCGGTGCTGCCAACTCTGCCTGCGATGCCGCCCTGGAAACCTGGAACAAGGGCGCAGAAGTGACCATGGCCATCCGGCAAGGAGAAATATACCCCAAAGTCAAGTATTGGATCAAACCCAATATCGAAAACCGCATCAAAGAAGGCAGTATCAAAGCCTACTTCCATACCCGGGTAGTGGCCATATACCCTGATCGGGTGACCCTGGAAAACCCGGACGGATGTTTTGACATCCCCAATGATTTTGTACTAGCCATGACCGGCTACGAACCCAACTACGCATTGTTGAAAACCTTGGGGATTCCCTGCGAAACAGATTTAAACAAAAAACCTCTGCACGACCCCGAGACGCTGGAAACAGGTCTTCCCGGTGTTTTTTTAGCCGGAGTGGTATGTGCAGGACTTCAGACCAGCAAATTATTTATTGAAAACACCCGCCACCACGGCGAAATCATCATCAGGCAGATCCTTTCCGGATCCTGATCTTACGGGTGTTTTTTTTACGTCTTTCCAAAAAGGGTTCCGGCAAACCAAATTCCTGATAGATCTGATCCACATACCTGGGGCAAATCAATCCCGGTGGCAGCGCAATCTTGCGTCTTTTCAACCATCGGGTAAGGGTGCGGGTGCTTATGGCATACTCATCAGCCAGTTGTTGTCTCGTTTTGCAAATCATAATTGGTTTTTACCTGAATAATTCCTTTTTCAGACAAATGGTAACCACATGGCTATGACTTTTATGCGGCAGCTTTAGCGCAGCAGGCAGAAATGCT
>JALQTV010000034.1 GCA_023268675.1 Saprospiraceae bacterium
CCATCCACGAGCAGACCGGTAAGTACCTCCATACCCTTGTATATGGTGAATTTGTGATGAGTCCACAGGTCAGGCTCGCACAGCTATTGAGCGAGCAACTTCCGAAAGGACTGGATACCGTATATTTTGTCAACTCCGGCAGCGAGGCGACAGAAGGAGCCATGAAACTGGCAAAGCGCTTCACTGGCAGAACTGACATCGTTTCCTGCAAGCGCGCTTATCACGGAAGTACTCAGGGAGCGGCCAGTCTGATGTCACCTACTGATTTCACTCAGGCTTTTCATCCCCTACTGCCCGGCATCCGACACATTGATTTCAATTGTTTTGTCTGCCTCGATACCATAGACCATCATACCGCCGCAGTTATTATTGAACCTGTTCAGGCAGAGTGGGGAGTAAGGACACCGATACCGGGGTACCTGGAAGCCTTACGGCAAAAATGTACTGAAACAGGAACCTTATTGATTTTTGATGAAATCCAGACGGGGTTTGGCCGCACCGGAAAGCTGTTTGCCCTGGAAACTTATGGCGTACAACCTGATATCTTACTGTTGGCTAAAGGCATGGGGGGCGGAATGCCGATAGGAGCGTTTATTGCCTCCACAGCAATCATGCAAACCCTGACGCAAGACCCTCCATTGGGGCATATCACCACCTTTGGCGGACATCCCGTCAACTGTGCGGCGGCACTGGCTACCTTACAGACCCTGCTCAGCAGCAATTACGTTGCAGAAGTGAAAGAAAAAGAAGCCTTATTTCACCAACTATTGAAGCATCCCGATATACTGGATATCAGATCAGCCGGATTACTGATGGCTGTAGAACTGGAAAATTTTGACAGGGTTTTGAAAGTGCTACAAGTATGTTTGAGAGAAGGGCTGATTTCAGACTGGTTTTTGTTCAACGAAAGGTCTTTGCGCATTGCCCCACCGCTGACCATAAAAAAAGCCGAAATAGAACGAGCCTGTCAGATTATCGTCGCAGCCATAGAAGAAACCCGGGAACAATAAATATCAAAGTTCCTTTCTAAGTCTGGCTACCGGCAGGTTGAGCTGTTCTCTGTACTTGGCAACTGTACGGCGGGCGATATTGTACCCTTTTTCCTGTAGCATGTCCTTTAGCTGTTCGTCTGAATAAGGCTTGCGCTTATCCTCGGCATCTATGATATCTTTCAGGATTTTTTTGACTTCCAGCGTAGATACCTCTTCCCCACTCTGGGTTTGCATGGATTCCGAGAAAAACTCCTTGAGGCGTTTGGTGCCAAACTCCGTTTGTACGAATTTACTGCTTACCACCCTGGAAACCGTAGATATATCAAGTCCCGTGATATCGGCAATATCCTTTAATATCATAGGCTTGAGCTTTTTCGCATCTCCGGTCATGAAATAATCATACTGGTACTGCATGATGGTGTACATGGTTCGGTACATGGTATCCTGCCGCTGGCGAATGGCATCTATGAACCACTTGGCGGAATCTATCTTTTGCTTGATAAACATGACCGCCTCTTTCTCCTTTTTACCTGCGCTTCCCTGATGGCTCTTGAATGTTTTCAGCATATCGACATACTGATCGTTTATCCGCAGATCCGGTGCATTTCTGGAATTCAGGGTGAGTTCCAGTTCTCCATCCCGGTTGAAAATCAGAAAATCGGGTACCACATACTGGATGGTAGCATTGTTACTGGACGTATATCCACTGGCAGGTTTGGGATTGAGTTTTAATATTTCGTGGATGGTTTGTTTCAAATCCTCCTCGTCTATGCCAAACTGTTTTTGCAATTTGTCGAAGTGCTTCTTCGAAAAACTTTCGAAATGATTGGCGATGACATCTACTGCATAGCGATAAATGTCTTCATCAGGAGAATCACTTTCTACTGCGGCATCCAGCTTTTGCTTCATTTGGATCAACAGACACTCCTGCAGGTCGCGGGCACCTACTCCGGCAGGATCGAATTTTTGAATTTCCGCCAGCAGGCGCAGCACTTCCTCCTCTGTAGTAAAAATATTTTGAGAAAAGATTAAGTCATCGATGATTGCAGCCGGCTCTCGGCGCAGGTAACCATCTTCATCTATACTGCCTATAATCTGGCGAGCTATCAGCTCCTGGGTCTCATCTCCCAGATTGAGCATACCCAATTGCTGATCCAGGTAATCATGAAAAGAATTTTCTACCGCGATTGGAATGGTCTTTTCTTCCTCATCGGCATAACTTTCTCCCTTCAGCGCATAAGATCCCGGATCATCTTCTATGTACTCATTGATGTAATCATCCAACTCGAAAGTATCTTCAGACTGATTGTCTTCCCCGGGTGCATCATCATTGTCACCGGAAAGTGTATCATAAGGGTCATCGTGCTGTTCTCCCTCATCCAGGGCAGGATTGGCTTCCAGCTCCTCCTTTATCCGCTGTTCCAGCACAGCTGTTGGCACCTGTAGCAGTTTCATCAACTGAATCTGCTGCGGTGACAGCTTTTGGAGCATTTTCTGGCTTATGGTTTGCTTCAACATGGGCTATCTTCTTGACTGTATTTCCGGGAATCAAACATGGTTTTGAACCCTGCCTTTTCTCCTGCTTTTTACAAAGATCGCTATTAAATTATATAAAAGTAAAATCTTATATGAAAATAATAATCAACTAATTTTTTGCCGTAAGGCAGAAAAAAAATTTTGCAGAAACATCCCTGCTATGCATCTTTAACAAAAAAACAGGAAAAGTTGCTGACCGTCAAAGAAAAAATAATCCAGCTGCAGCAGGAGCTGCGCAAAAAAAACAAGCAGGCTCTGATCATCCCCAATATGGATCCCCACCAGAGTGAATATTTGCCTGATTACTGGAAAATAAGAGACTGGTATTCAGGCTTTACCGGTTCTGCCGGGATCCTGGTAGTCACCCAAAAAGAAGCCTTGCTTTGGACGGATTCGCGCTACTTTTTACAGGCGGCACTCGAATTGGAGGGCAGTGGCATAGCATTTCAAAAACCCCGGGGCTCTCTATCCAACAGTTATGGTAAGTGGCTCATCGAACAACTTCCCGAAGGCAGTCAGGTAGTCTGTAACCTGGAGACGCTTTCTGTAGTGCACCATCGTTTTTTATCGGAATTGCTGTCGCAAAAAAAGATAAGCCTACTGCACGATACCCTGGCAGAAGATCTCTATACCGATCGTCCTGTGCCGGGTGCGTATCCTGTTTTTGAATTGGATGAAGTCGAGGAAAGCCTGTCGCGTAAAGAAAAATTGACCCTAATCCGCCGGGAAATGGCTGAAAAAGGTCAATTCCACTACCTCATCACTGCTCTTGATGACATTGCCTGGACTTTGAACCTCCGGGGACAAGACATACCATTTAATCCGGTATTTTATGCCTATCTCTACATAGGTCCCACTTCAGCTATTCTTTTTGTCCAACAATCCCAACTAAGTACCTCCCTTACCGAAAAACTAAAAATCGATAATATAAATATCCGGTCCTATGATGCCATCGGCACCTGGCTGGATCATTTTCCCGAAGGAGAAATACTTCTGGCAGACCCGGCCTCCCTTAACAGCCACTTATATGGCTCTCTGCCCGCAAAGCAGTTTCAATTGGAATCAGGCATTGTAGAACAGCTCAAATGCATCAAAACAGACTATGAGGTACAGGCCTTAAGCGCAACCATGGCTGCAGATGGAGCTGCGCTTGTAAAAGCTTTTTACTGGTTGGATAGTCACCCGAATCGGGCAAGCCTTTCAGAATACGATTTTGCCGAAAGGCTGATTTCTTCCCGAAAGGAAATACCTGGCTACCTCAGTGAAAGTTTCTTTCCCATTGTAGGATTCCGCGAAAACGGAGCCATCGTACATTATCGTCCTGAAATATCCCATGCCAAAAAACTGGAAGGAGACGGACTGTTCCTGGTAGATTCTGGCGGACAATACCTCAAAGGCACCACAGATATAACCCGAACCATTGTACTGGGTGAAGCAAACGAACTCCAGCGCGAACATTTTACCCGGGTATTAAAAGGGCATATTGCCCTTGCTTCGGCTGTTTTTCCGGAAGGTACCACAGGCTTACAGCTCGATAGCTTTGCGCGTATGTACTTGTGGGAAGCTGGGCTCGATTTCCAGCATGGCACCGGTCACGGCGTAGGATTCTGCCTGAATGTACACGAGGGGCCTCAGGGAATTTCCCCACACCCACACCGGGCCAAAACTATTTTCCGGGCCGGAATGTTGACCAGTAATGAACCGGGACTTTACCTGACCGGAGAATACGGCATACGGACAGAAAACCTGATCTTATGCAAGCCCTCAAGTCAGGCAACAGGTTTTCTCGAATTTGAAACCCTGTCTCTTTTTCCCATCGACAGGAACCTTATCGACGAAAAAATGCTTTGCAAAAAAGAAAAAAACTGGCTCAACGAATACCACGAAAAAGTATGGCAAGCCTTGCATCCCCTACTCAATGAACAGGAAAAAAAGTGGTTGCAGGAGAAATGCCGGTCTATTCATAGCTAATCCATCCTATCGAAATTATGGCTGAAACATTCATAAAAACAGACATCAGACAATATACCAAAGCAGAGCTGGAACTGCTCTTCGAGCAAAATGGCCAACAAAAATTCAGGGGTCGGCAGGTCTATGAGTGGCTATGGAAAAAAGGTGCGGAAAGCTTTGAGGAGATGACCAACCTTTCCAAAGACGTGCGAAAATTCTTATCCGATACCTTTATCATACCTGTCATTGTAGAAGATAAGGTACAACGAAGTACGGATGGAACCATCAAAACCCGCTATCGGCTGCACGATGACCACCTCATAGAATCCGTTTTGATTCCGGTTCCGGCAGATAACCGCTACACAGTATGTGTATCCTCACAGGTAGGTTGTAGTCTGACCTGCTCATTTTGTGCCACAGGCAAAATGAAACGCGTGCGCAACCTGGATCCTGGTGAAATTTACGATCAGGTAAAACTGGTAAACGAGCAAGCCCTCGAAACCTTTGGTCATCCCCTGACCAATATTGTTTATATGGGGATGGGAGAACCTCTGCTGGCCTATCGCAATGTCATGAAGAGCATAGAGATGATCTGTTCGCCAGAAGGCCTGCATATGTCGCCCAGAAGGATTACCCTTAGTACAGCAGGCATTGCCAAAATGATCCGACAGTTGGCAGACGATGAAGTAAAATTCAACCTGGCCCTGTCTCTTCATGCGGCTGACGATGTCAAGCGCAACCAGATTATGCCAATCAACGAGCAAAACAGCATCGAATCGCTGATGGATGCTCTGGAATATTTTTATAGGAAGACCCGGGGGGCTATCAGTTATGAATACATTGCCTTCAAGGACTTCAACGATTCACTGGAGGATGCAGCTTTGCTCGCACGACTGTGCAAGCGCTTCCCGGTAAAAGTCAACATCATTGAATACAATGCTGTAGAAGGAGTAGACTTTGAAAAAGCAGGAGCAGACCGAATAGATGCCTTTGCCCGCCATCTGACCAAAGCAGGAGTGATGGTAACCGTGCGCCGCAGCAGGGGCAAGGACATCGATGCTGCTTGCGGACAGCTGGCCAACAAAGGCTAAATAGCAGTCTACAGAGCTGAAGGAGCCCGGTTGATATCGAAATTAACCAGTTTCACAAAGCGATCTACCCGTTGCTGAATAGCATCCTCATTCAGTTCTTTCAGTCTGTCGAGGCTAAATGCTTCTACGCAAAAAGAAGCCATCGCCGAGCCGTAGATCACGGCGCGTTTCATGTTGCCAAAAGACAAATCACCTGTTTTGGCAAGGTATCCTATAAAGCCTCCGGCAAAAGTATCACCTGCTCCGGTAGGATCGAAAACTTCTGCTAATGGCAATGCCGGCGCAAAAAAGATCTGATCGCTTGCAGGATCCTCATCTGAATTGTAGAAAAGGAGTGCTCCGTGTTCACCCTTCTTGATTACCAGATATCGGGGGCCCATAGCATGAATCACTCTGGCGGCTTTGACCAAAGAATATTCATCGGTCAATTGGCGTGCTTCTTCATCGTTGATGATCAACACATCTACCATTCCGAGAACTTCTTTCAGATCATCGAGTGCCGAACTGATCCAGAAATTCATGGTATCCAGCGCTATCAATTTCGGGCGCTGGGGGAACTGCTCAATCACCTGTTTTTGTACTGCCGGGGTAAGGTTGCCCAACATGACAAAATCTGCGTTCTTGTAGTGTGAGGGGACAACAGGATTGAAGTCTGCCAGCACATTTAATTCAGTAGCCAGGGTGTCGCGGGTATTCAAGTCATCGCGGTATTTTCCTGCCCAGAAAAAAGACTTTTCGTCCTGTTTGATTTGCAATCCATCCAGGTTTACTCCCCGGGAGCGGAGGTAATCCAGTTCTGTAGAAGGAAAATCTCCCCCTACCACAGAAACTAATTTGATGTCCTGTAAAAAATACGAAGCTGAAACAGCAATATAGGTTGCAGCCCCGCCAATCACGCGTTCAGCGTGTCCGAAAGGGGTCTGAATATCATCAAAAGCAACCGTTCCTATGGTCAATAAACTCATGAGTAAAAAATTTTATGCTACAAATATTGTACAATAATTTTAAAAGTTATAACTTTGCATCCGCCTTTTGAAAGTAAAGGCAAGCAACTTTAACCAAGTCAAGAAATTGATCATCTGCCTCAGTAGCTCAGCTGGTTAGAGCGGCGGACTGTTAATCCGTAGGTCGTAGGTTCGAGCCCTACCTGAGGCGCCAACCCATTCAGATGTACATCTGGATGGGTTTTTTGTTTTGCCCATGTCTGTAAACTAATGTTATCTTTGAACGAAACCACAAGCATGGATCAACAAAAAAGAACAGAAATAGGGACTTTGGGAGAATTTGGCTTGATCGAGCACCTTACCAAAGGCAAAAAACTCATAGATAAAAGTACCGTACTGGGCATTGGAGACGATGCTGCCATACTGAACCACGAAGGATTGCAGACCGTAGTAACTACCGATATGTTACTGGAAGGCATTCACTTTGACCTCATGTATACCCCCTTAAAACATCTCGGATACAAAGCTGTAGTTGTCAACCTCTCTGACATCTATGCAATGAATGCCAAGCCCCGACAGATAACCGTATCTATAGGAATATCCAATAGGTTTTCCGTAGAAGCAGTAGAAGAAATCTACGAAGGCATTTATGCAGCCTGTGAGTTCTATGGAGTTGATCTGGTAGGCGGAGATACCTGCAGCTCCAGGCAGGGCCTGGTCATCAGCATCACTGCTCTGGGGACAGGGATAGCAGAGAAAATTACCCGTCGAAGTACTGCAAAAGTTGGAGATATCGTTTGTATTACTGGTGATTTGGGAGCTGCCTATCTGGGCTTGCAAATACTCGAGCGTGAAAAACAGCTCTTTCTGGACAATCCGGACATACAACCGGAATTAGGCACCCACGACTACCTGCTGAAAAGGCAGTTAAAGCCTGAAGCCAGGAAAGATATGGTAGAACTATTCGAGAAAAATCAGCTTTTACCCACGGCCATGATGGATATTTCTGACGGGCTTGCATCGGATCTCATGCACTTATGCAAACAATCCGGAGTAGGAGCATTCATAGAAGAGGATGGTGTCCCCATACATCCGGATGCCCAAATGGCCGCCATTAACTTCAAACTCGACCCTATTACCTGTGCATTGAGTGGTGGGGAGGATTACGAGTTGCTCTTTACCATTGACTCCGGAGATTTAGAAAAAATACGGTTCTTGCCGGATATCTATATTGCCGGAGAAATTGTGCCTCGCGAAGACGGGCTTACGCTTCATACCAAGGGAGGGAATCGTCATCCTATTACTGCTCAGGGATGGAAACACTTTTAAATACCAAAGCCATGAAAAAAATTATCCTGCTAAAATCGGCCGGAGCGAGTCTTTTGCTTGGTGCACTTTTCCTGTTAACGCATTGTGCAGAAGACAAACCTACGAATAGCAGTTCCGAACAAGAAGTGAGTCAAAGCTACAAAGTACCCAAATTTGAGCGGGATTCAGCCTACCAATTTGTAGCACAACAGTTGTCTTTTGGTCCCCGCGTTCCCAATTCCGAAGGGCACGAGCAATGCAAAAACTGGTTGGTGGACAAACTGGAGGCCTATGGAATGGAAGTGATCAGCCAAAATTTTGAAGTACAAGCCCATACCGGAGAAGTTTTGAAAAGCACCAATATCATAGCTCAGCACCAGCCTCAAGCTACCCGGCGTATTTTATTGGCTGCCCACTGGGATACCCGCTATACTGCAGACTCTCCCCTCAGCAAAGAAAGGCAGACAGAACCGATACCCGGAGCTGATGATGGAGGCAGCGGAGTAGCTGTTTTGCTGGAAATAGCCAGATTGCTGCAACAAACTCCTCTTCCCTTCGGTGTCGATATCATCTTGTTTGATGCAGAAGATCAAGGGATTAGCGGAGAAGGCAGTGCCAATAGCCAAACCACCTGGTGTCTGGGATCGCAATATTGGGGCAAAAACCTGCACAAAAGTGGTTACAGAGCAGACTACGGTATCCTGTTGGATATGGTCGGAGCAAAAAATGCACGCTTCCCGAAAGAATATTATTCTACACAATTTTCTCCCAGATTAGTCGATAAAGTATGGGCATTGGCATCGCGCATGGGGTACAGCAACTATTTCCACGATGCCAAAGCAGGAGGCATTACAGATGACCACTACTTTGTCAGTACGCTGACCCGCATTCCTATGATAGACATCATCAACCTTCCGGCTGAGTCCGGCACAGGCTCTTTTGGCGACCACTGGCATACTCACAACGATGACCTGGATGTCATAGATGCACGAACCCTCAGGGCCGTAGGACAGGTGCTGCTGGCTGTTTTGTATGGAGAAGCCAACGGAACATTTTAGCCCGGATAAACAAAAAATAGGCGATCTTTTTTTATCTTCCTTCAAACTAGCGCAAATAAAAATGAAGGCGGATAAGTACATACAAAATTACATTGGCGGCAAGCTTGTTCCTCCCCAATCCGGCAAATACATAGACAACATTGCACCGGCTACCGGTAAAGTGTATTCCTACATACCCGACAGCGATGAAGAAGACATGGAACTGGCTATCCAGGCCGCCAAAAAAGCCTTCCCTGAGTGGTCCAAATCAGATATACGAACGCGCTTTCGCCTGCTCATGCGCATAGCAGATATCCTCGAGCAATACCTGGATGTATTTGCACAGGCTGAAAGCAAAGACAGTGGAAAGACACTGAAGTTGGCGACAGAAATTGATATCCCCAGAGCCCAAAGTAACTTCAGATTTTTTGCTACCTCTATCATTCATTTTCATTCAGAGTCGCACTACAACCCCGGGGAATCCATCAACTATACCCTGCGGCAACCTCTTGGAGTCGTTGCCTGTATATCTCCCTGGAATTTGCCTCTTTATCTTCTTACCTGGAAAATCGCACCGGCATTGGCAGCAGGCAATTGTGTGGTAGCCAAGCCTTCCGAATTGACTCCCATGACCGCATACCTGCTGTCTCAGGCCTGTATCAAAGCCGGCCTCCCTGATGGAGTACTCAATATCGTACACGGTTATGGACCAAAAGCGGGTCAGGCTCTCGTAGAACATCCTGATATCAAGGCGATTTCTTTTACCGGAGGAACTGCAACCGGGAGAAAAATAGCCATGACTGCCGCCTATCAGTTTAAAAAAGTATCCCTTGAAATGGGGGGAAAAAATCCCAACATCATATTTGCAGATTGTGACTTTTCAAGCATGATGGCTACCACCATGCGATCTTCCTTTTCAAACAATGGCCAAATTTGTCTTTGTGGATCAAGAATTTACATCGAACGTCCTTTGTACGAACAATTCAAAGAAGAATTTGTCAAGCGTACCCAGTTCTTAAAGGTTGGTGATCCCAAAACAGCCATCACAGATATGGGTGCCATCGTTTCCCGCCAACAATATGAAAAAGTCCTGAACTACATTAAATTAGCCAAAGAAGAAGAGGGCGCTACCGTACTCACCGGAGGGCAACCTGTAGAACTGAGTGGCGAACTTTCCGGGGGGTATTATATCAGACCAACCATCCTGGAGGGTCTGGACATTTCCTGCAGAACCAACCAGGAAGAAATATTCGGGCCTGTAGTCACCATCACCCCTTTTGATACAGAAGAAGAAGTCCTAGCTATGGCAAACGGAACAGAATATGGTCTTTCTGCCACATTGTGGACTCAAAACCTGCCTCGAGCATCCAGAATGGCTGAACAACTTGAAGCAGGCATTGTTTGGATAAATTGCTGGATGGAACGAGATTTACGTACTCCTTTTGGAGGGGTCAAAAATTCCGGTGTCGGAAGAGAAGGGGGTTTTGAAGTTTTGCGTTTCTTTACAGAACCTAAAAATGTCTGCCTGAAGTACTAATTTCCTGCAAGCCCAAGCCAATTTTTCTTATTAAACCAAATTATGCCCGGAATTAATTCTGTCGTCGGTTACTGCCTGTTGTTGCTTTTTTTGCTTTCTATTGCAGCTTGCAAACAAAAAGATGCTATCGGACAACAAGGTACCTTACACGTAGCCGTTGCTGCCAACGTTCAATTTGCCATGCAGGAAATAGAACAACTTTTCGAATCTGAAACCGGCATACCTGTAGAAAGCATTATTAGCTCTTCCGGTAAACTGACAGCTCAAATCATGGAAGGGGCACCCTTTGATATTTTCCTGTCAGCAGATATGAAATATGGGAACACCCTATATGACAAAAAAATGGCAATACACCCGCCCCTCGTTTATGCTTATGGGGCACTGGTTGCCTGGACAGTCAAAGAAGATAAGGACTTAAAAAATCTGAGTAAATTACTGACAGATGCCAGAGAGATTGATAAAATTGCCATTGCCAATCCTGTCAATGCGCCATATGGAAAGCAAGCGATCAACTTTTTTGAAAAGCTCGGAATTTTGGATCAGGTAGCCTCCCGACTTGTTTATGGTGAAAGCATAGCCCAAACCAATCAATACATCCATACGGGAGCTACTGATATTGGGTTTACTGCAAAATCTGTAGTGTTGTCCCCCGAAATGTCAGGAAAAGGGCGATGGATAACTCTTGATCCTATGCTTTATGAACCTATAGCACAGGGAGTTGTCATCACCCGGCATGGTGAGGAAAAACAATCAGAAGCATCTCTACGGTTTATTGACTTTTTGTTTTCTGACCCTGTCCGGAATATTTTTCGAAAATACGGTTATGAAGTACCGGATTCCAAACCTGTACTCCCTTACTGATGGATTTATTTTACCAAACCTTCCAGCTTACCCTGAGTCTGGCTTTTTCAGCCACCTTCATTCTCCTCATCCTTGGGCTGCCCATAGCTTACCTTCTCTCACGCACCCAATCGGGTTGGAAACCATTATTGGAAGCATTGATAAGCCTTCCTCTGGTTTTGCCTCCGACAGTATTGGGCTTTTACCTTTTATTGGCTCTGAGCCCCAACAGCATGCTGGGAGGGTTTCTTGCAGAACAACTGGGCATCAAGCTAATTTTCAGCTTTGAAGGACTAATTGCAGGTTCCGTCATTTACAGCCTGCCATTTATGGTACAACCTATACAATCAGGGTTTGAAAACCTACCCGGAAATCTCGCAGAGGCATCCTATGTATTGGGAAAAAGCAAACTTACTACCCTATTCAAAGTACTGATTCCCAATATTAAACCCTCCATCATCACAGCCATAGTCCTCAGCTTTGCCCATACCATAGGAGAATTTGGCGTAATACTCATGATTGGAGGTAATATTCCCGGCGAAACAAGGGTTGCTTCTATTGCCATATACGACGAAGTAGAAGCCATGAACTATGCCATTGCGAACCGATACGCCCTGGTACTAATCGTTTTTAGTTTTTTAATTCTTTTGCTGGTCTATACCTTCAACAAAAAATACTTTCGTATCAAAGGAAGATGATGCAGATACAAATAAAGAAAAAACTAGGGTTTGAAAAGCATAGTTTTGACCTGGATGTGAATCTGGAGATTCAAAAAGGAGAACTCCTGGGTATCAGTGGTCCTTCGGGAAGCGGCAAAACAACCCTTTTGCGCATCATCGCCGGATTAGAAAAAAAAGTAGCAGGAACAATCTCCTGCAATGACCAATTGTGGTTGCACAGTGAAAAGAAGGTATTTTTACCTCCCCAAAAAAGAAAAGCAGGGCTGGTATTTCAGGACTACGTCGTTTTTCCCAATATGACTGTCAGACAAAACCTCCAATTTGCCCAGGATAATAAAGAGGAAAAAGCCTACCTCGATCAGATTATTGCTGTCATGCAACTTGAACACATCCTATCCCAATACCCCGCAACTCTTTCCGGTGGGCAAAAGCAAAGAGTAGCACTCGCACGCGCCCTGGTCAGAAAACCTGCTATCCTTTTACTGGATGAACCACTTTCAGCACTGGACAGCGATATGCGAAACCAGCTACAAGATTTTATAATGACCATCCACCAGCAATTCGAGCTAAGTACCCTTTTGGTTAGTCACAACCACGAAGAAATCGTCCGCATGTCAGACCGCATTCTTCACTTACAAAAAGGGAAGATTACAGGTTATTCAGACAGCCTCCCCAAAAAAGGGATTTCAGGAATTGTAACAAATATTCAGGTCCGTCAGGATGCTTATCTGGAAATAAGCCTGCAAACGGAAGCAAAACAACCTGTTATTATCCTACTACCACAACAAGACTATCCAAATATTAAAAAAGGATCTATCCTGAACATACAGATACCGTAGAAGGCATTGGCCACTTTATCTTATATTTGATCGTAAAATTCCTTAAAAAGAAAGCAATGAACTTTGATCAGCTGTACGAAGTATTTCAACAACAGGGACAGAAGATCCCTGCTACAGGTAAGACACTTAAACTGGTACTGGAAGAAGGCCCCATCTTCATAGATATGTCGGGTGAAGCAACCGAAATATCTAAATCAGATAGGGAAGCTGACTGCACTGTCAGTACGACAATAGACACCTTACAGGGGTTGAAGGACGGCAGTGTGAACCCCATGATGGCAGTGATGACCGGAAAAATTAAAGTGAAAGGCGACATGAGCATCGCCCTGAAATTACAGTCTATGATAGCCTGATCTGACAAAGAGCCTCAACAAGCCGCAGCGGATCCCACAAGCACATGAAGGGCAGCCTGAATATCTTCATCAGAAACCTGATGATTGCCAGGTATTTGTAAAGCTTTCTGAAAAGCTGCTTTGGCAGCTTCTTTCTTATCTAAAGCAAACAATGCCTGACCATAAATGAAGTTTGCCCTTTTTTGGTACCTGAAATTAGGGTTTTCTTTCGTAAAAGGCCTGGAAGTAAACAACTTCAGTTCTTTTTCTGCTCCCTCAAATTGTTTGAGCTCCATCATTGCCTCAGCTTTCAATCTTCTCGATTGCCAATAAATGGGTTGTAGGGGAATAGAAGACCCAATGGCCTGATCCAGGTCTTTCAAACTATCTTCCCAGCGATTTTGACTCAGGTAAACCAGTGCACGCCCAAAGTAGGGCTCTGGAGGTGTAGGATTCAAATCTATGCTCTTACTGTAGTCATAGATAGCATCCTCTAAATTTTTGAGCAGGTAATTGACAAAGCCCCTTCTTTCATAAGCCTTAGCATGGCGTTCGTACTTTTCTATGGCTTTGCTCAAAGCATCTCTCGCTTCCATTTCGCGACCTTCTTCATTCACCAGATCCCGACCTGCGCGGAAAGCCAAAACAGCCGCTTTTTCCGTATTAGGCTCAATTACATTATGTTGAAGTACCTTACCGTTGTCTGTTTTCCAGACACTCATCTCCCCGGCAATCGCATATTGGGCAACATAATCCAACAGGTTGACTGTATTTTGTAAGGCCTTATCTGAATTGGTTTGGGTAATAAAGCGAGGAATATCAACTGATTGACTTTCTTCTTTAAAAATGTCTTCCCCTTTGATCAGCACTTCTGATTTGTAGTAACTCTCGAACCGCTGCTGAAAAAGCTTGAACACTTTTTCGTAGCTTTTTTGGTTGGCAAAATCCAACCTTCCGGAAAAAATTATTTTATAAGTTTCCATGACCTCCCAAAAATTGATTAAGGCAATTGTGTGTGTATATGGTATGTAGTACGATTCAAAAAATAACCGGTATAAAATGGCGGATCTATCAGCACTTTGTAAAACCGGCATTCAGAGAGCCGATTGACAACACAAAAACCGGATGTGTGGGAATATAACTGCCAGGATAATCAACCAGACCTTAAGTTGGCCTTTAGACTATATCCTTTCCTACGGTACAGGACAAAGAGAGCCAAACTACTTATCCCCTGATAAGTTACAATGAATTACCGCTAGATTAAATGCAAACGAACAATAAAATTAACGATACTTTAACCAATACAAAATTTTTTTATATAATTTTTTAAAAATCATTTGGCAACCACACTTTACAACCTTCAGAGCAATTAGAACAGATATCAATATTGGACCGGCCTTTCAAAATGGCTTGCCTGAAGTCCCGATAAGGTTGGCTTTTCCAGATAACTTCAAAAGGAGCATGGTGCAGGTCTCCCATAAGATGGGAAGCATCCTTATCGAAACAACAGGGAACCACTTTACCATCCCAGGTAACCACAGCTGAATGCCACATTTTCCAGCATTGGTTTTGCAGATTGTACTTCAATCGGTATGTTCCATCAGCCTGCTCCTTATACCGACTGTAGCGGCTGTCTTTAGGCATCAATGGATTGCCTTTTTCGAAGTCATAGAACTGAGCAGTTTTCAACTTAACTTCATCCACTCCCAGTTTTTTTGCCAAGCGATAAATTTCAGGAATCTGAAGTCGGTTGTTTTCAAACACAAGCGTCTGAAAAATAATGTGTGGATTTTTGGCCCGGAGTTTTTTTCTCGCATTGATCAGGTTGGATGTTCCGTCGAGTACCTTCGACAAGTTTCCCGATTTGCGGTAAGTTTCATAAACCTCCTGGGTACTCCCATCGATAGAGACAATCAATCGATCCAACCCAGACGCTACCGTTTTAAGGGCATTTTCTTCATCCAAAAAGTGTCCGTTCGTGGAAGTGATGGTATAGATTTTATGCTGATGAGCAAAATTGACCATATCCAGAAAGCGGGGATGAATATATGGCTCTCCCTGAAAATAAAGGATTAGAAAAATCAGGGTATCCGACATCTCTGTTATTACCTGCCGGTAAAAATCCGACTGTATGTTACCGGTGGGTCTGGAAAAGGAGCGAAGGCCACTGGGGCATTCCGGGCAGCGAAGATTGCAGGCTGTTGTAGGTTCTACCGAAAGCGTCATAGGAAGTCCCCGGTGCATGGGTTTTCCAAGCTTTTTGCTCCAATAATAAGAGGCATAAACCTGTGCAGCATTGGCTAATTTTGCGGGTGTCAGTATTTTAAGCAATCGCAGATGGTCTGCCAGATTGGTCATTGCGCGATAATGGTTTTACAAAAAATTCACTCCTAAAAACGATTAATTGCCCAAGCTGAGAATTCTGATCTCAGTCCGTCTGTTGTATGCATGTTCTTCCTCGCTACAGGGAATCCCATCCAGGCAATGATTACGGGGGTAAGCTTCTCCATAACCTACCGTTTTGATGCGATGAGCAGCAATCCCTTTATTGACCAGGTAACGTTTGGTAGAATTGGCTCTTTTTTCGGACAGTTGTAAATTGTAAGCCGCTGTTCCCCTGGTATCAGTATGGGAGGCCAACTCTATTTGCATGCCAGGGTATTGAAACATTAGTCCGGCAAGCGCTTCCAATTCTTCTACCTCTCCGGACCGAATCGCAGACTGGTTGAAATCGTAATAGATTGCCTCCAAAATAATTACCGACCCCTCACTAATAGACTGCTTGTCCCCCGTGCCATCCAGCGCTTGCATATAAAACTGCAGAGCCAGTGGTTCTACCTCCGTTCCGGAAGCAGTATTTAACTGTTGGGCAATCTCCCGATACCCTTCTTTTCGGATCCGGATAAGGTAATTTGTACCTTGATCCAGGCAATCATCAAAAAATCCGGAAGCATTGGTTTCCAACACCTTCTCTTCTCCCTTTTGCTCATTTACAAGGATCACTTCTGCTCCGGCTATGGCTTGTTTGCTGCCTTCCACAAGGACAGAAGCATGTAGAGGGATACAAGTCGTCTCCCGCATATTTAACAATAAGGGGTCGCTGTATAAGTTTTTTGAAATCGACAAGGGCACTTCCAATAGCTCATAGCCGGGTTTAAATACAATAACGATGTAATGCAAGGCGTCAGAAAACCCATACATGCTGCTACCTGAGGCATCCGAAACCATAGTTGGCGGGCCAAGTTCCTGTAAACTTTTTCTCACCAGATCCAGCTTCCATTTGGAAGTCTCGGAGCCGTGGTTTACTATTTGAAAATCGTAGTTGCTGCGATCTTTAATTTTGCCGGAGGCGTCCGCCTCAAAAACCCATATATTCACTCCTTCGAGTGCAGTACCTGTGATTTCGTTCCTTGCCAATAAGCGCGTCTGGCGTATGCTTGGTTTGCCCAAACCATTGACCGGGTCAGGAGATTCAAAAGAATAGATATCATCCGAGCCAAAACCTCCGGATCTGTTAGAACTGAAATAGCCTTTTGTACCTGCCTCATTCAGAATTATTCCAAAATCGTCTGCGTCCGTATTAAAAGGTTGGCCCAGGCTATATACTTTTCCCCAGGTATTGGTGCTTATATCAATAGAAAAAATATCCAGTCC
>JALQTV010000350.1 GCA_023268675.1 Saprospiraceae bacterium
TTGGAAATTACCCTGGCACAATCCATATCGTGGGTAATAATCAGGGCTGCAGTGTTATACAATTGTTGAATATCCAGTATCAGGTTGATGATTTCTTTAGATGTAATGGGGTCGAGGCCGCTGGTCGGCTCGTCATACAAGATGATTCTGGGTTTCAGGATAATGGTTCGGGCAAGGGCTATCCTGCGTTGCATGCCTCCCGACAATTCTTCCGGCAAGAGGTCTATGGCATGTGCAAGGCCTACATTTTCCAAGGCTTCCAGAATCAAGTCATCTTCTTTCTCTCCGGACAACCTTTCCGGGTGCCTCCGCAACGGGAAAGCCAGGTTTTCGCGCACTGTCATGGAGTCGTACAAAGCACTTCCCTGAAAAAGGAAACCAATGTCTGTTCGCAATCTGTCCAATTCATACTGACCCATGTCCTTGATCTCGTGGCCCAAAACTTGCATGCTGCCGGAGTCGTATTCCATCAGACCGACCATGCACTTTAGGAGTACGGATTTGCCGGAACCTGATTTGCCTACCAACACCAGGTTTTCACCCTCATACAATTCCATACAAAAATCATTCAGCACATGGTGTGCTCCGAAAGCTTTGCAAAGATCTTTGATTTCGATTAACAATTCTTTGTCGTCCAAAAGCCTGCAATTGATTATAGTTCGTAAAAAATATCAGCTACCAGTACGGCAATGAAATCTATGATAAATAAAAACAAAGAAGAAACAACCACTGCTGAATTGGCTGCTTTTCCTACTCCTGCAGTTCCCTTTTTTGAAGTGTAGCCTTTGTAGCACCCAACGATCCCTATGGCGAAACCGAAAAAGAAAGTTTTGACAGTTGCAGGGGTCAGATCACCAAAAGTAATGTTTCGGAAAACTTGACTAAAATATAGTTGTAAAGAAACATTTCCTTTGACGTGTTCTACCAAAAAAGATCCCATCAAAGCTATGCCATCGGCAATGATTACCAAAATCGGAATCATCAGGGTAGCTGCTACCACGCGGGTTACGACCAGGTATTTGAAAGGGTTGGTTCCCGAGACTTCCATGGCTGCTATTTGTTCGGTTACTTTCATAGATCCCAGTTCGGCACCTATGGACGAACCTATTTTTCCGGCACAGATGAGGGCTGTAATGACTGGTCCTATTTCGCGCACGATAGAAATACCCACCATAGAAGGCATCCATGCTTCTGCTCCAAACTGCGCCATGGTAGGCCTCGTTTGGAGGGTCAGCACCAGACCCATGATAAAACCAGTAGTTGCTACCAGAAAGATGGATTTGTTGCCAATGATAAAACTTTGACGCAACAATTCACGAAATTCAAAGGGGGGATTGAACACCTCCCTGAAAAAGCGCTTGGCGAAGAGTGCTATCTCCCCAATTTCTTCTACGGTATTTCGAATTTGAGCTAGTGTTCCGGATTTTTTATTCATGGTAAAAACTTATAAACTTAAGTTAGTACAAATCCAGTGAGGTTTCAAGGATATTTATCATTCAAATATATTGATTCCTTTCGCCATCAGGACTGCCAACATTGGGATAAGTGCCAACAGGAACAATTGTAAATAAACAGCTTTCTGAATATTAGGGGGAATTTGTACCTGCTCGTTCAGCTCTGTGCCTTTGCTTTTTTTGAGGTAAAAAACAGTAGGGTAGATAGAGATCAGGCCAATCAATATTGCCAGGCTTAGTTTTAGGTGAAAAACAGGGTTTTGAGTATAAAAAACAGCAGATTTGCCTACCCCAAACCATAGCGTTAACCCCGCTGCTACCACCAGGACAGCACTCAAACCATACAAGGCATCCAGTTTTGCCAGTGTTTTTAGTTCTTTTTTGCTCATTTGAGCTTTTAATAAAAAGGCCTCGCCCATCAGCGCACCGGACATGACAATGATAAAAACAAAGTGAAAGTACCTGGTGAAAATTTCTGCAAGCATTGATTGTTTTTTAATTTATCTTCAAACTACCATTTTTAATTTAAATCAGAAAAGATGAAGCTCATTCGTTTTGGAGAAAAGGGAAAAGAGAAGCCCGGTATTTGGTGGAATGGCGCGAGAAGGGATTGTTCTGGATGGTTTGATGACTGGAATGCAGCTTTTTTGAGAGATGGGGGCCTGGAAAAGTTAGCAGAGAAAAAAACTGTATTCGAAGGACTGCCTCTGGTGCCGGAATCCGAACGTTGGGGAAGTCCGGTAGCCAGACCTGCACTTATGGCTTGCATTGGGTTGAACTATGCAGACCATGCAAGGGAGGCAGGTCTCGAATTGCCTAAAGAACCCATTCTTTTTTTGAAACCGGTGAATACGATTGGAGGGCCTTTCGATCCTGTAAGGATTCCGGAGCCCTGCCGAAAAACGGATTGGGAACTGGAACTGGCTTTTGTAGTCGGGCGCGATGTGTTTGCATTAAAAGATGAAAGAGAAGCAGCGGCTGCAATCGCAGGATATTGCATGGCCAACGATCTATCGGAGCGCAGTTTTCAGATGGATCGGGGAGGACAGTGGGTCAAAGGGAAGTCCCTGCCGGGTTTTTGTCCTTTGGGTCCCTGGTTGCAAACGGCGGACGAGTGTCCCAATGTCTCCCATCTTAGCATGCAGTTGTCCGTCAACGGAACCATCAGACAGGATGGGAGTACTGCTGATATGGTTTTCAATCCTGCTTATATCCTATGGTATCTCTCGGGGTTTATGCAACTGGAAGCAGGTGACATCGTCCTTACCGGTACGCCTGCCGGAGTAGGGTTGGGAAGAGAGGGTGATGCTTTCCTTCGACCGGGCGATACCCTGGATGCAAGTATCGATGGTTTGGGTTGTCAGTTGATTCGCTTCGAATAGGGCAAGGATCAA
>JALQTV010000351.1 GCA_023268675.1 Saprospiraceae bacterium
TTTGCCAGGTTTTTCATAATTATGGCTTCCTGCATTCGGATGCTGTGTTCTTTTGAAAGTGCTAAAGCCTCTTTGAGTACAGAGATAGCCAGACCTGTCCTATTCATTCGGTAATAAGCAAAACCCAGATTGACGAGACAATCTATTTGACCATAATGGTAGGAAAGCTTGGTAAAAAGTGCCAAAGCCTCCTGTGAATAAGAAGCTAATTGTTCCCAATCTTCTTTTACCTTGTAAACGACACCTATATTTTGAAGACACAATCCAATGTACAAAGTATCCTTTTCCGCCTGGAAAAAATCAAGGGCTTCCTGAAAAAAGCTCATGGCCGCATCCGAATTCAGTCTTTTGACCTCCAATAAACCGAAATTTATCTGGGTCAGCGCCATTCCTTTCTTATCATTTCTTTCCCGGGCAATTTCCCAGGATTTGCGATAGGCTTCCAGTGAAGCTGCAAGATTATTTTGCAGATCCAGGTTTATCCCAAGGTTGTTCCAGCAAGACTCTTCCAAATCCCTATCAGTGCGGGTATATTCTGTTGAAAGTGCCTCCCGGTAATAGCCACTGGAAATGTATAAATTACCCATATAGTAATTGGTCAGCCCAAGCAAATAAGCCCCTTTTGCTATTTTTTCATCATCCAATGCAGATTGAGCCTCAAAATAATACTGTTTGGCAAGAGAATCAGCCAATTCCAATTTGTCCGGAATAAACTGCTTTATCTCTTCAAAAGAAAACTGTCCCCTTGCTCCCAAGGGAAAGACCAGGAGAACAGTCAGCAATAAAATAACATTCATTTTTTGAGTCATGCCAATGGTATTTGCAAGGTTGCTACCTGCTTTTCAATTATAGACAACATTAATTGAGAGTTGATTTCAAGATTTTGCCCCGACGTAAATTAAAAATTAAATCAAAAACAGCTACTCGAAACCATAAATTATTTTATGATTTGACACTCCAAACAATTTGGGAAATCTACTGTTATCGCTGTAATTCAGAAATAAGCCCTATCAATACCCTTATAAATTTTTTCAAATTCTAAAGTTGGCCCCCTCCGAGTTAAATTGAGTAATTTCGGCCAACATCAACAAATAAAACTGATTATAAATGAATCCACACAACCATCCATCAAACCAAAATGGCAATGGAGAAGGAAAATGTCCTTTCCTCAATGGCCCCATTAACCATACTGCAGGAATGGGCACCAACAACCAGGACTGGTGGCCTAACCAATTGAAGTTAAACATTTTGCGCCAGCACTCTTCTTTGGTCAATCCCATGGAAGAAGATTTCAATTATGCAGAGGCCTTCAAAAGCCTGGATCTGGCAGCTGTAAAAGAAGACATCTTTGAGTTGATGACCAACTCGCAGGACTGGTGGCCCGCTGATTACGGCCATTATGGTCCTTTTTTCATTCGCATGGCCTGGCACAGTGCAGGTACCTACAGAATTGCAGATGGCCGCGGTGGTGCCGGCTCAGGTACTCAGCGTTTTGCCCCTCTAAACAGCTGGCCGGACAACGCCAACCTGGATAAAGCAAGACTGCTTTTGTGGCCAATCAAACAAAAATATGGCAAAAGCCTTTCATGGGCAGACCTGATGATTTTGGCTGGTAACTGTGCCCTGGAATCTATGGGTTTCGAAACATTCGGTTTTGCCGGAGGCCGCGAGGATGTATGGCAACCTGAAGAAGACATCTATTGGGGACCTGAAAGTGAGTGGTTGGGTGACAAGCGCTACACAGGAGATCGCACGTTGGAAAACCCACTTGCTGCGGTACAGATGGGTCTGATTTATGTCAATCCGGAAGGTCCAAATGGCAACCCCGATCCACTGGCAGCTGCCATAGATATCCGCGAAACTTTTGGCCGTATGGCCATGAACGATTACGAAACAGTTGCACTCATTGCAGGGGGTCACACCTTCGGTAAAAACCACGGTGCGGGTGAGGTTGACAAATATGTAGAGCGCGAACCGGCCGCAGCAGGCATCGAAGAGCAAAGCATGGGCTGGAAAAATAACTTCGGCACAGGTAATGCCCAGTACACCATCACAAGTGGTTTGGAAGGAGCCTGGACCAATACTCCAACCCAATGGAGCAACAACTATTTCGAAAACCTATTTGGATACGAGTGGGAACTAACCAAAAGCCCTGCAGGTGCCTACCAATGGAAGCCTAAAGGAAGCAGTGGAGATGGCAAAGTTCCTGATGCACACGATCCTGCTGTCAGACACGCTCCTGTTATGTTGACAACAGACCTTGCGCTGCGCATGGATCCTATTTACGAGCCAATCTCTCGTCATTTCTACGAAAATCCTGAAGAATTTGCCGATGCTTTCGCAAGAGCATGGTTCAAATTGACTCACCGGGATATGGGACCACGTGCCCGTTACCTGGGACCAGAAGTACCACAGGAAGTATTGATCTGGCAAGACCCCGTTCCGGCAGTGGATCACGAGTTGGTTAATGACCAAGATGTAGCAGACCTGAAAGCAAAAGTACTGGCTTCCGGTCTGACTGTATCGGAATTGGTATCTACCGCTTGGGCCTCAGCTTCTACCTTCCGTGGTTCTGACAAGCGTGGTGGTGCAAACGGCGCCCGAATCAGACTGGCTCCACAAAAAGACTGGGAAGCAAACAACCCTGCACGATTGAGCAAAGTTTTGGGTACGCTGGAAGGCATCCAGGCAGCATTCAATAGCGCAAACGGCAGCAAAAAAATCTCCATGGCAGACCTGATCGTTTTGGCAGGTTGCGCCGGGGTAGAACAAGCTGCCAAAAATGCCGGCCACGAGGTAACAGTACCTTTCACTCCCGGTCGTACCGATGCAACCCAGGAAATGACA
>JALQTV010000352.1 GCA_023268675.1 Saprospiraceae bacterium
ATTTTTGTAAAGCTTTTGCAGATAAAGGACATAGCCCCATTCAAATTTACAATCGAAGCAAAGTGGAGTGTCCGGGTGTCCCACAGGTCAACAACCTGGAGGAAGTCACTCCTGATGCCGATGTATATTTGTTATGTGTAAGTGACGGAGCTCTGCCGGACATTTCAAAAGCCCTGGCTGTCAAAAACTTGAAACAGAGAGCCGTCGTTGCTCATTGTTCCGGTGCCTCCCCGCTTGCTGTTTTAGAGCAATATTTCCCTCACTGCGGGGTTTGCTGGCCCTTGCAAAGTTTCTCTAAATCAATTCAGGTAGCATTTTCTAAAGTCACCGTGGGAGTGCAAACATCCAACCAACACACCCGGGAGGTCCTCGTGTCTCTGATGCAAAAACTTGGAGCTACCATACAACTACTCAACGAACAACAAAGAGCAGAACTGCATCTGGCAGCAGTCCTTGTAAACAACTTCAGCAATGCCTTGTTTAGTCTTGCTCAGAAGCGATTGGAAAAGCAAGCATTGCCCTTTGATCTCTTGCGTCCGCTTATAAACGAAACAGCCTCCAAAATACAAGAAACAGATCCTTCTTCCGTACAGACAGGTCCTGCCATAAGAAACGACCAGGTAACTTTACAGCGACACCTGGATTTGATCAAGGACGATGCTGAACTTACACAACTTTACCGACTATTTACTAAAATCATCAATCCCGGGGCAGATACCCCCTAAAATGGCAAGTATGCGCATCATTGGCTACATAGAACACCCTGAGTGGAAAATCACCCTTTTTAAAATGGATGACAAGTTCTCCATCAAATTTGAAAACAATCTCTTCGAACAAACCTTTAAATTCAGGGCAAGTGACCAACTTTCTGATGAGTCAGCACTGCGAGAATTGGTCGACCCAAGCTTTTTGGCAGGAGTGAACGCCCAGTTCCAAGCCATGCTCCAACTCCGAAATAGATCCCTGCAACGCTTATCCGATTCAAACTCAGAAGATGAATTTCCTGAAATAATCTGAGAGATTAAACTTTCCTTAACAGTTTGATTGAAACCACGCACCCGGTAAACTGTTTCATGGAAAAAAAAAGTATGTTCAAACTTTTCCGTAAGGACCCCAACAAAAAACTAGAAAAGGAATACCAGAAGCTCCTTGAAGAAGCCATGCAATTGCAGCGAAAAGGTGACATCAAAGCTTACGCTAAAAAAATGGATGAGGCCGAACAGGTACTCAAACAAATAGAAGCCAATAAGAACTCCTGATTAGCGACTGCTCTTCCAGTTGATGTACCCATAGACCATTTCGAGCGCACGCTCGAAATGGGTATTGTTATTGATAACCACATCTGCTAGTTCCATGTATGGAGCAATGTATCGCTCATAGGCAGGGTACACGTGGTGTTCGTATCGATACAATACGTCGTCCAGTGGATAATTCCGCTCAATGCGATCCCGCTTTATCCTCCTGATTATTTTCAAGTTGTCCCTTGCGTGTAAGAATATTTTAAGGTCAAACAGATCTCGCACGCTTGCATCATGAAAAACAAAAATCCCCTCAACCAGAATGATTGGTGCCGGCTCGAAAACGAGTATATCCGGGACTTTCTCCGGATTATTGAATACATACTCTGCTTTTTCCACCCTCTTGCCTGATTGTAGAGCCAGCAAATCCCTTTTGAAAGCCCTGAAATCCACTCCCTCCGGAAGATCGAAATTATGGATGCCATTCTCGTCCGTTTGATGCTCTTCTACCGGAAAATAATAATGATCCATGGATAGCACTGTGAGTTCCTTTTTGGAACATTTTTCTCTCAGTGCTTTCAAAAAGGTTGTTTTTCCGGAACCACTTCCTCCTCCAACCGCAATAATCAGGCTCTTCATTGATGCTTTTTTGCTAGTCTTTAAAAAGAAAACGTAAAATTAAAGCTTCTTTTTTTACATTTGGTGGCAAAGAGCAGTAAAATACATTTTGGATATGATGGATATTTTCAGAGGATTATTGGGCATAGGCATTTTGCTTGGACTGGCTTATCTGCTTAGTGCCAAAAAAAAGCACATCAACTGGCAATTAGTGGGCATCGGTATGCTCCTTCAATTAGCCCTTGCGGTGCTAATGATCAAGGTAGCCCCGGTTAGATCTGCCTTTCAGATGATTGTTGACTTTTTCATCCTGCTCATTGGGAGTACCGAAAAAGCGGCAGGCTTTATGTTTGGCACACTGGCTGACAAATCTGCGCCCTTTGGCTTTGCTTTCTATGTACTGCCAACCATCATATTCTTTTCAGCACTTTCCTCTTTATTGTATTATTTTGGCATTCTGCAAAAAGTAGTGTATGGTTTTGCCTGGGTCATGCGCAAAACCATGAAAATGACTGGTGCAGAGAGCCTTGCTGCCGCTGCTAATGTATTTATTGGCCAAACAGAAGCTCCACTGGTTGTCAAGCCTTACATTGCGCGCATGAGCCGCTCAGAATTGCTCTGTTTGATGACTGGTGGCATGGCAACCATTGCAGGAAGTGTATTTGGGGCTTATATGGCGATGCTGGGAGGTGATTCGCCCGAGGAGACTGCAAAATTCGGCATGCACCTTTTGACTGCTTCCATCATATCTGCTCCAGCTGCCATTATAGTTGCCAAAATCCTGCTACCGGAAACTGAAAAAAACAACGACGAACAAGACATGGACATTCCGAATCTGGACGCAGGATCCAACTTCCTGGATGCCCTGGCACGCGGTACTACCGATGGATTGAGATTGGCAGTAAATGTAGGAGCCATGTTGATCGCTTTCATGGCCATCATCTATCTGGCCAACGAACTGCTATTTGTAG
>JALQTV010000353.1 GCA_023268675.1 Saprospiraceae bacterium
TCCAGATCCCCTCTCCACCACTTTTATCGGAGGTATAAACAATAGATTTACCGTCCGGACTGTACCGGGGTTGCGCATCGAAGGCGAGTCCGGTGCTGAGTTGGGTGGCTTTGCCCCCGGAGAAAGGCAGTTGGTACAAATCCCCTAAAAAGTCAAAAACGATATTTTGTCCGTCGGGACTGACATCCAGGCTCATCCAACTACCTTCACTGGTGCTGATGGTGAAGGTGCGTTCTGCCTCCAGGGGCAGCGTATCCCCCTCCTTTTTATTGCTTTTTTCCTGCGCCCAAAGGCCGGAAAAGAGAAAGCTCAAGGCAAGTAACAGTGTGATTTTGTTCGATCCCATGTTTTTGCTCATAATTTAAGAATTTTTTTCTGTTTTTACGGAGCATTGACACGGGAACTTTTTGTTAGGGCTGCTCAGGCGACCGGCTGCAGTTTGATGGTTTTTACCTCAACTCCACTTGATAAATTAATAAAAAATAATATTTGTTATTGATTGGCCGGAAAATTACCAAAAGTGATTTTTCGGTATGAATATTAATTGCTAACTTGTTGTATAGTAAGTTAATATCAAATCCTATGCTTGGGTATCTGCATGCTTCGCTCCCTGCGAGGAGATCTTCCCTGCTTTTGGTTTTTTGCTGGTTCACCCTGACTTTTTTGCAGGCCCAATACAGCGGGGGTGTAGGCAGTGGGTATGCTACACAAACAACATCCGGTTTTTTTCTGTCAGGTGGAGTTTGCAATTGTGGCTTACCTGTGGGGACAGGGTCCGTGATCGTGGCGGGTTACCCGGATTGTCTTCCCGATGGTAACTACGACAACGAATTTCCGATCAATCTTGAATTTTTAGCCGGAGGCGGGAGCCATGATCCTGCTGCTTTTGAAGATCATTACTGGATGCTCGAATTTACGGAAGCAGCAAGTATGTGTTCGGTCTGGTCCTTTCCTTTTGCCATCGGCGATAGTACTTATAGGGTACGAAGGACTGGCAACAGCCTCAATCTAACAATTGATTTCCATGATTTGGACCTGGACAATTCCTGTATGTTTATCGGATTTGAAGGGTACAAATGGTATTACAGGGTTTATCAACTGTGTACTTTCCCTGATATGGATTGCTTTGCCGCCTCGCAAAAAGATTCGTTTCAGATGCAACTGGTGTTGGATATGTTTGATATTCGGTCCAATAGTTACTACAGTGCCTATGCGGCTCCGGCAAAGGTTCAGTTTGGGTATTGTGAGAATGACGTGGACATTGATTTGTTGTTGGGAGAAACAATTGCCCTGGGCAATGATTCGATGGGATTGCATTGGAATGATGTGTTTGCGTCCAAACAATACCTGAATATTTGCGGGACAGGAATGAGCGGTGTTCCAGCTTATCAAAATTATGAAATTGTCTTGAAAGACAGCCTCGGGAACGATGTTGATCAGCTATATTTTAACAACCTGGGACTGGAAAGTGGGGATACCATACAGCTTGATACGATATGGTATCGGGACAGGCGTTGCCTGAAATTGACCTACAAAACTGACGGAGACCAGCATTTCAACAGGTGGGAGGTGTATGCCAGCGGCGAAGGCTTGTCTTGTGAAAACCTGCTGCCGACTAGCATGGATCAAATGGAAGCCCATGATTTTCGCCTGGCCTGGAATGCTGGCATGGGAGCCATGCGACATGCATTCAAGATCAAGGTGTACCAGGGAGGCGATTGTGTGGGAACGAGCATGGATACTTCAGCCAATCGTCCCAATATTGACCAGTCTCAATTGCTGGAAACAATCATTGAATACGATGATCCCCGTTTGGTTCGAATCTTGGATACTATGGAACGGGGGAATAGTTTTATCGTCAACGACAGTTTTCAGATCCTCATGTCTGATCTGGGGCTGGTTCCGGAAGCCTGTACTTGCTATCAGACTTTTGTGTACCAGGTTTGTGATGAAATGGAGGTATCGGGCCCGAAGGATTGGTGGGGAGCTGCCATGGGCAAGACGATTCTTTCGGAGCCGGATTGTTCAGAGATTACAGCCGGACTTTTGACGCAAAATGAGTGGTGTGAAGTAAGGGGAGGAGGGCTGCAATTTGATATTCCAGGCGTTTTTTGTACCGCTTTTGAGGCGGAGGTGTATCTGGAAACTTCCTTCATGCGGGATACTTTTTACTATTATTCCTCGGGCTTTCACAAAGGACAGACGATAGTGTCGGATCGGGAATTCAATTATGATCAAAGGGGAAAACTTCAATTTTCCCATCTGGACACGCTGATGCATGGACAGTATTCCGTCAGGCTGATCCTGAGAGACACACTGTATCAGGGAACAGTTTATGACTGTAATTTTGAGGTGGTAGTCGAATTGGAAGATCTCCTCAAAGGCACCATGAATGTCGCCCTTGAGAATTTTGGAGCAGGTGCGTCCTTTGTCCTGGATGCGGCGGCTCAAATAAGTACTCTTGGTAGTACCCCGGTGTCTATGCTTACAGACAACCGGGTGAACCTTGGCAGGATAGACCTGAATCAGGGTTCCTGTGGGTGGATCTCGACTTTTTGCTGGATGTGGATGACAATTGTGTGCTCAATTATGAAAAACTCCTAGTGACGGTAGAACCTGTATCCGGAACTGTCAGTGGGGAAGTATTCCAGGGGGCTGAAGATACCCTTAGAACAGCTTTGGTACATCTCGGTCCGGGGGATTTTATTTTTGATCTGATGCTTAGAGACGGTCCCAATCAAGCCACCTGGAACCGCATGCAGTTTATCGGTACAGTGGTGGATGTTACCCCACCGGTAGTAAATACTCCCGGCAATCTGGTT
>JALQTV010000354.1 GCA_023268675.1 Saprospiraceae bacterium
AAACATAGCGCAGGGCGTCTTCTTTGTTCGGAAAATCGCGGAAAGTCTCCAGGTAATCGTGTTGTTCTATGCCCCAGCCTCGGGATTTGGAAAATTTTTGTCCTTCGAAGTTGAGAAACTGATTAGCCGGCACGTTTTTGGGCAGGGCAAATTCACCGTGCGCTTTCAACATCGCAGGAAAAACGATGCAGTGGAAAACGATGTTGTCTTTGCCAATGAAGTGAATCAGTTCCACCTGATCTCCTTTCCAGTATTCCTCCCAGTTTTTGCCTTGTTCGGCGGCCCATTGCCGGGTTGCGGAGATATAGCCGATGGGGGCATCAAACCAGACGTAGAGTACTTTGCCCTTTGCGTCCGGCAGGGGTACGGAAATGCCCCAATTGAGGTCGCGCGTGATCGCACGTGGCTGTAATCCTTCATCTAGCCAGGAAAGGCATTGCCCCAGTACATGTTTTTTCCATGTTTTGGGATCGTGGTGTTCCTGTCCGTCGAGTATGCCGTCCCTGATCCAATCTCTGAGCCAGTCCTCGTGTTTATCCAATTTGAAATACCAGTGTTTGGTAGGTTTCAGCACCGGCTGTTTCCCACTCAAAGTAGAAACGGGATGGATCAATTCTACCGGTGACAGATCGGATCCACAGCTCTCGCACTGGTCTCCGAAAGCGCTGTCATAACCACATTTGGGGCAGGTGCCCTGGATATATCGATCGGCGAGAAACTGGTCGTATTCTTCATCGTAGTATTGTTCTATTGTTTTTTCCTCAAACTGATCCCCCTGTTCGTACAAACGCAGGAAAAAATCCTGTGAAGTTTCGTGGTGGAGGGCCGCGCTTGTACGGTGGTAATAATCGAAAGAGATGCCCAGTTTTTCGAAAGTACCCTTGTTGAGCTCGTGGTATTTGTCAATGATCTCCTGCGGAGAAATGCCTTCCTTTTTGGCCCGGATGGTGATGGCTGCTCCATGTTCGTCCGAACCGCAGACCCACACTACATCCTTTCCAAGCAACCGAAGGTAGCGCACATAAATATCTGCCGGCAGGTAAGCTCCGGCGAGGTGTCCCAAGTGCAGTGCACCATTGGCATAGGGAAGCGCGGAAGTAATCAGGTATTTTTTATCTGGATGATTCATAGCCGATACTTTGATAGCTGTTTTTCTATTTTTGTGCGAATATACCCAATTGCCAACGAATAATAGAGGCAATTGGTTTCCCGATGAAGTTTTAGGGCAGCTGCTCTTGTTTTTTGAAAAAAAGTCAAAAAAAATGATCTATTTTAGGAAAGCTTTCGGAACAGCTTTTAATCTAACCAGGTAACAGGATTGCCATGCAAATACTACCGTTCAAAGCCGTTTATCCCAACTTCGACTACATTACCTCTGCTGCCTCCTTTTTTGCTACGGTAAAAGAAGAATACGACGAATACTACAAAAGTGGATTTTTTCTGGGCAAAGAAGAAAAAGCGATTTACATCTACCAGATAGAGCATACCGGGATTCGCAGAACCGGGCTCATTGCTTCGATCCACATTGAGGATTATCTCAAACAACAGCTCAAGCGGCACGAAGATACCATTGCAGCTAAGGAGCAACGTCAGATCCAGCTTTTACTCAAGCGCAAGGCGGCGGTAAAGCCGGTAATGCTAACCCACCCCGTAGTCCCTGAAATTGACGAGTTCCTTCAATCTTTCACGTTGGAGCACCCTGTATTTTTTGAGGTACCCATCCCTGAAAAGGATGAAATCCATCGCTTTTGGGTAGTGGAGGCAGCCGACGACATAGCTGCCATCACAAAACTGTTTGAAGAAAAGGTACCTTGCACCTATATTGCTGATGGTCACCACAGAAGTGCTGCTCTGGCAACCCTGTACCACAAATTAAAAGACCGGCTCCCGGGTACTTTTGATCATCTCCTTTGTGCTATATTTCCAGCTTCTCAAATCAACATCTGGGATTATAACCGGGTGCTCGACGACCTCAACGGCATCAGCGCCACAAGGTTTATGGCAGAATTGTCCGCCATAGCTGATATAAAGTTCCGGGGCGAAGCTTTCAAACCCACCCGTATGCACCAAATGTCCATGTCCATCAATCGGGAATGGTATGAAGTTAGCTGGAAACCGGAACTCATTGAAGCATATCGCAATACCGGTGTCATTCTGGACACGCAATTGCTCAATGAAAAAGTACTGGGAGACATCCTCGGAATAAGCGATGTGCGCAACGAAGCGGGAATTACTTACATAGAAGGTCCTCAAGGATTGGAAGGCATTCGCAGAAAACTGGTGCACAGTCCCAATGGCGTAGCTTTCTGCCTCTATCCCGTACCCTTTGAGGCATTTGTCAAAATGGCCGAATCCGACCAAATCATGCCCCCTAAATCCACCTGGTTCGAACCCAGACTTGTCAATGGCATCATTGCCCATGATTTTCACCATGAAATGTAGCATAGAGCCGCAATTGATTGCGGTTGTGGATATGTAGGCATTTGCAACGGGCAACACCTGTTTGAAAGCCCCCAAGACTCATCCCAAAAATTTTGAAAATCCTCCCATCATCGGCTGTTTACGCACATTCAGCGATTTCTCCTTTACTTTCCCTAACTTTGAGCATACTTTTGTTGCCATAATTATCAAAATACCATAAACTATGCGATCCTTAACTCTTACTGTCGTACTTATTGTTATCGGACTATTGGTTTTGATGAGCGGATGCAATACCTACAACTCATTCGTAGATTTGGATGAAGATGTGGAAAATGCCTGGGGGAAGGTACAAAGTGCCTACCAACGCAGAGCAGACCTGATCCCAAACCT
>JALQTV010000355.1 GCA_023268675.1 Saprospiraceae bacterium
TTTTCACGGCCAGCGCCAAAGGAGAAGATCCACTAAAGTTCACTTCGGAAGAACTGGAACAGATAAAAACCTCCGGAATAGACATTTTCCACCCCGCAGTGGGCATGGGAGGTCCGGGGGTAAAAGAAGACAGCCTGCAATTTTTTGGTGCCTATAATGGCCTGGTAGCGGAGCATCCGGATCACCTCATGCGCATTGATTCTGCCGCAGATCTGGAGAAAATCAAATCCTCCGACAAGATGGGCATTATTCTGGGCCTGCAAAATTCCGAACACTTTGAAAAAGTATCCGATGTCAAACTCTTTTACCAACTCGGGCAGCGCATTTCACAATTGACCTACAATTCTCAGAACATGATCGCCTCCGGGTCCACCGATCGCATCGACGGCGGAATCAGTGACTATGGAGCCCGCATTGTGGAAGCCATGAACGAGGTTGGCATGGTCGTGGATGTATCACACTGCGGCGATCAAACCACCCTGGATGCCTTTGAACTCTCCCGGCAACCTGTGCTGATCACCCATTCCAATTGCAGGACCCTCTCACCGGGCCACCCCCGTTGCAAAACCGACGAAGCCATTACCAAAATGGCAGCACAGGGCGGCGTCATGGGCATCACTGCTGTCAGGAATTTTGTTTCCAACCAGGAACCCACGACGCTGGATACCTATATTGACCACATAGATCATGTCGTCAAACTGACCGGCATAGAACACGTAGGCATAGGTACAGACTCCGATCTACACGGCTACGACGATCTGCCGCCTGCGATTAACAAAGGGTTGCGAGCCGGCTACAAAGACAGTTATTCCTTCCGTGAAAAAATTGACATTGAAGGGCTGGATCACCCCAAAAAAATGTTCGATCTCACCGAGGGCCTCCTGCGCAGAGGATACACCGAAGCACACATTCGCCTGATTCTGGGCGGCAATTTTGCCCGGGCTCTGGCGGATATCTGGGGTTAACAAACATTCCCACTACTGCATAAACATCCATACCATGAAAAGAAGACTATTTTTCAAGCAAAGCCTTATTGGAGGACTCACCATTCCCATGCTGGGCATGCAGAGCTGCAAAGATCAGTCAGTCGATGGCAACAGCAAAACCCCGGGTTTGCAAGAAACACCCGAGGGTTTTGCCGATGATTTTGCCCTCAACGAAATTACCATCCCCGAACTCCAGGCAAAAATGGAGAGCGGAGAACTGAGTTCACAGGCAATCACCCAATTGTACCTGGACAGAATTGAGGCCGTCGATCGGAATGGCCCTACCCTGCAATCCGTCATCGAAGTCAACCCCGATGCAATCGCCATCGCCTCGCAGATGGATGAAGAACGCAAGGCCGGGAAAGTTCGTGGCCCCATGCACGGCATCCCTGTTCTGGTAAAAGACAATATCGACAGTGCCGATAAAATGACGACCACCGCAGGAGCCCTGGCGCTCACGGGGAACATAGCTTCCCAAGATGCCTTCATCATTGAAAAACTCCGGGCTTCAGGGGCGGTTCTTCTCGGCAAAACCAACCTCAGTGAATGGGCCAACTTCCGCTCTACCCGCTCCTCCAGTGGCTGGAGTGGCAGGGGCGGACAATGCAAAAACCCCTTTGTGTTGGATCGCAACCCTTGTGGCAGCAGCTCGGGCTCGGGAGCGTCCGTTTCTGCCAACCTTTGCGCCATAGCCATAGGCACGGAGACCAACGGTTCCATCGTATGCCCTTCCTCCACCAACGGAGTAGTTGGCATCAAACCTACCGTAGGACTTTGGAGCAGAAGCGGCATCATTCCCATTTCTGTTACTCAGGATACCGCAGGCCCAATGGCTCGGACGGTTACAGACGCTGCCATCCTTCTGGGAGCCCTGGCCGGAGAAGATCCCCGGGACGAAAAAACGGTCGGACTGGAAGGAAAATACCCCACAGACTACACTGCAGCGCTGGATCCCAAAGGACTGGAAGGTGCCCGCATAGGGATAGCCCGTTTTTTCATGGGCTTCCACGAAGAAGTTGACAAAGTACTGGAAGTAGCCTTCGAGGTCATGCGCAAACAAGGAGCTACCCTGATTGACATCGAAGAACCCGAAGAATGGAAGGGGCTGGGACGCGCAGGGTACGACGTACTCCTCTATGAATTCAAAGACGGGGTAAACAAGTACCTCGCCCAGGCGAATGCTCCTGTCAAAACGGTAGCGGATGTCATTCGCTACAACGAGGAAAATGCCGCTGCCTCCATGCCCTATTTCAAACAGGAAATACTGGAAGCTGCCGAAGCAAAAGGCGATTTGACTACTCCGGAATACCTGGAGGCCGTGCGCAAAACCCTCACACAATCGCAAAAAGGGATAGACAAACTCATACAGGATAACAAACTGGATGCCATCCTGGGACCCACCGGCGGACCTGCCTGGTGTACTGACCTTGTCAATGGCGATCACTTTGGAGGAGGCAGTTCTTCTCCTGCTGCCAGAGCAGGATATCCCAACATCACCCTGCCTGCGGGATTTGTCAGTGGGCTACCTGTAGGCTTGTCCCTTTTCGGCAGTGCCTTTTCCGAAGCTACCCTGATCAAACTGGCCTATGCTTTCGAACAGGCCACCCGACATCGCAGGGCTCCAGGTTTCCTCAAGCGAATAGCTTACTAAATGAATTATTTTTTTATCAAAACAATACTTATGAAAACCAAATTCAACTTACTCGCCGTGCTGGTTTTGTTCCTGGTGGTTCCTGTTTGGGCCCAGCAAAGCGTACTGGACGAGCTGAAGGAAATTGCTGTCATCGACCAGAAGGTCATGATGCCCATGCGGGA
>JALQTV010000356.1 GCA_023268675.1 Saprospiraceae bacterium
TATTTACCTGCATAGGAGGCATTCAGTCTTACATAGAAGCTTTTGCGCTTTCCTGCTCCTAATTCGAAGAAAATATTCACCCTATCGTCTCTTACCTCACGGTAATCAGCAGTGCTTCCTTGTAAGTCCTGCCCTATGGCATCCAGATTGCTGTTGATGATTTCCCATCCGGACGGAAAGATATGGGTGAGTGCCAGATTTTCGTAATCCAGACCCAGTTCACCCGGATTGCTCAGGGTTATTTTGGCAAAAAAGTCCGTTCCCTGAATGATTTTTTGAGGATCCAGGCTTTTACCTTCGCTATCTTGATAATTTACGGAAATATTTATCCCATTCGAGGCTGCTATTTCTTCTCCTGCTGCCGGGATACCTGTTTGAATGAGCCTGGTAAATAGGGTTTTGTCTGAGTTGTTCCACACGCGCAATGGACGATTGTCGTCTGGGTTTTCCAAACTGATTTGAAACACCGGACTGTTGGAGCCAGCATCGCTTTTTTGATTGCCCAAAGCGTAGGAAAAGGAGTAATTTTTACTTAAGGCGTCAGAGGAACCGACAAATTTGGCTACTGCCAAAAGAGCATAAGTAATTTCCTGAGTACTGAGATATCGGGGGCTGCTGAGTTGGGCCGACAGGTAATCCAATATTTCCTTAGCTTTTTCTGGTTTTTCCATGATTGTAAGTGCCTCCAGTATCATAGCACGATCCCGTAGTTTGGAGCCATAGGTGAAAGCAAATTCGCGGTAATCCTCTATTTCCATACCTAATTCATTGATCATCTTTTCAGCAACTTCTGTTTTGCCTGCAAGGTAATAAGCAGTTGCAAGTCGCCAATTTGCCTGAACAGACAGCCCTCCGGCCTGTTGCATTCGGTTCATGGCAGAGAGTTCAGCTTTCCCCCCCAATGCCAGGGTGAAAAGCCGGTAAGCTTGCTCGTGCTGATAACTCGCTTTTTGGTAGTTGCTTGTTGCAACAGGATTTGGATTCCATGTACGAGCCTGATTTTGTTGGAATCGAAGCCAGTTATCGATCAGGTTATCGGGAATGGCGTAGCCGTTGTTTTTTGCTTCCAGCAGAAAATGTCCGGCAAACGTACTTCCCCAGGGATCCGCCACTGCGTTGCCGGGCCAGTACCCAAACCCACCGGCTGGAGTCCTGAAAATTTTCAGGCGGTCAATGGCGGTCCTGATATTTTTTTCGCTTTGTTCTTTTTGTCTGGCATCCAGCGGTAACAATTTTCCAAGATACATTTGGGCAAATGCGGCTGAGACTGTTTGTTCTAAACAACCATAGGGATAAGTCAGCAGGTAGTCGAGTCGTTCTCCCAGATTTAGGGGGGGAATGGTTGATACTTCCAGCACAGCCGTATTGCTTCCTGTAAGTCCGACAGGCAAGGTATTTACTTCCCAGGGGGCATCTCCCTTCCTTAAAACGGCAGACTCTACACGAGTGGTTCGGGCATTTGGATTACTTACTTGTATTTCTATGGTTTCTTTTGCAGTGAACCCCTGTCCTTCTGCATTGATGGTAATTTTTGAGGTGCCTGTATTGTCTTTTACCTTTACCTGGAAAAAGGCCATTTTCTCTCCAGGGCTGTCAAAACCAAGGTTTGTTGAGCTATTTTGCGCCTGTAGCAAACCATTTTCGTCTTTAATTTGGATACTTACCTGCTTTAATTTGGGATCCTGGACAAATACACTAACCGGCAAGGTAAATGCTTCTCCCGGACTCAAGACTCTGGGTAGGGTAGATAAGACCATCAACGGCTGTTTGACCTTGACACTGGCTTCTGTTGCCCCGTAGGCACTTGGATTGGCAGCTACGACCATTACCCTTACCTCTCCGATATAGTTTGGCAAGCTTAGAGCGTGTTTGGCTTTTTCGCCTTTTTTTAGTAAAAAAGGTCCCAGATGCAATACGACAGGCTTGAACCGGTTGGCTTGTTGATTGCTGCCCGGCTCGATTTCACTTCCGTCGCCTCCAATGCTTAACAATCGTTCAAGTCTTGCCCCAAAGGCACCAATTACATCATCGTAAACATCCCAGGTTTTAACACCCAGCGCTTCTCTTGCATACAGGGAGGCGTGGGGGTTGGGCGTTTGGAATCGGGTAAGTGAAAGCAAGCCTTCATCGACAATGGCCAGCGTGTAGGCCATTTCTTTCTTGTTTTGTTCTGAGACTTCGACTGTAAATTGTTTTTCAGGTTGAAGTTCTGAGGGAACTTTTATTTTAGGTAGGAGTGTAGTGGCAGGATCGTTTATCACAACGGGACTCACGCCATACAATCGGATGGGAAGGTCATTTTTTACCTGTGCGTGAGCTTGTATCAGCGTTACGTGGGCATACACATTGGGGGTCATGTCTGCCGTTGCTTCAAAATAAACGGTGTTGTCACCTGCTTTCATGTCCTGCCAGAAATATTTGACAACCCTGCTTCCATTTTCAAGGGTAATGAGCGCTTTGCCTTCTTCACTACCCTGGATATTAAGACTGACTTTCTCTCCGACTTCGTATTTTTCTTTCCCTGTGCTTATTGGTAAACTTGCAGCAGCACTTCTGTCAAACGTACTTTCTCCCCAAGGTGAACCGGCATAGAAAAAGTCACCGGCACAGTGACCGTTATTGGTGTCACAAATCCGCACAAGGTAACGACCCCATTCGTCTGGGCGGAAGGTGAAATTTGATTTGCCTTCCTTGTCTGTCTTTACTTCTTTCGTGAAAATGGCATCCTGGTGTAATTTGGAATAATAACGGCTGACTTCGTAG